>JBHJOO010000046.1:0-10991 GCA_050329675.1 Balneolaceae bacterium | reverse complement strand
TCTCTGGCATAATCCGAATACACCGAATGAAGAATCCGGCTTTTTTAACCGAACCAGCAGAGGAATTCGTATTTCTTACCCTAATTATCCCTTCAGTGCACGGATGTCGTACCGTGAATTGGGCACTGATTTTAATCCGGATGTTGGGTTTACACCAAGAAATGCATTCAGGCGATTACAACCTACAATTGAATATGAAAAAAGTCTTGAGAAAAATAACCTTATCCGGGAAATTGAATTCAGCTTACGCCATGAATATCTTGCAGATATGAAATTCAGGCCGCTAACTGTATCTACAACCTTCACACCTGTCGATATTTTATTTGAATCTACGGAAAGAATCCGGGCCTCTGTAAGTCGTGAATTTGAAAGGTTAATGAATCCTTTTGACATCCGCCGGGATGGATCTATTATTATACCGGCAGGTGATTTTAATTTGTGGGTCTTTGAGGGCAGATTCAGTACCGCAAGTTTCAGAAAAATTTCAGGCCAATTTGATGCTTCTTATGGAAACTTCTGGACGGGAAAAAGAACGGAGTACCGGTTTTCAACAGATTTGCGCCCATGGCCAGGTGTAAACCTGGATGCTAACTGGGCTCACACCCGGGTCAGGCTCCCGGAAGGAGATTTTAAAACGAATTTATTCAGGTTTGAAGCCAACATTGATCCCACTCCCTCTTTGTCATTTACGTCCAATATACAGTTTGATACCCTGAGTGACTTACTTGGCCTTTTCAGCCGTGTTCGCTGGATTATTACCCCCGGAACAGATCTTTTTCTGGTTCATACATTTAACTGGATTTCTGATGAAGAACGGCTTCGGCCTGTAAGCACCGGCGGTACAATCAAATTATCATATACTCATCGTTTTTAGTTTTAACAACGAAATTATAGATTCTTCTATTAAAAATCACACCTGTCCAAAACGTTTTTTTTACAAATTAAATGTGTTTATTCATCTGTTGAAAGCTCCTTTTTTCGATTTCGATAAAAGGGTACACCAACTCTGAGAATGTGTTCAATAAATTCCTGCTTTTCCAATCGGGTAAAATCTACAAGATCGATTTTATAAGGCAGGCTGCTATCTTCAAAGTCACTTTTTAATTTGTCAAGTCTTCTCATATCTACACCTTTATTCATAATTGCAAGATCCACATCACTCCCAAGTCGGTAATTTCTCTTTGCACGGCTCCCAAACAGGTTCACTCGTCTCACCTCAGGATATGAATTAAAAATTGAGATAATGGTTTTCATATCCCTTTCTGTAAGTCCGTATTTATTTCGTTTACTCATTGAACAGATCTGTTTGTAAAGTTCCGCCTTCATTTGTATAGAAACGGTAGAGTTTTTCCAAAGCAGGAAAGGTTTCTTCACGCAATTGTTGTTCCCTGTCTTCAAACTTTTCACCATCATAATCATGCGATAACTCATTTCGAATGTCCAGTCTGTCAATCAATTCCTGTGCATAATCAATAAACCCGCTTTGCTGCGCCAGGCGGATTGTGTCTTTTGGCGAAGGTTTAAAATCAAAGCCTTTGTATTCGAGATAATCCTTCATCACTTTCCATGCAAGATCAATCGTAAATTCGAACCGCTGGATAAGACCATTCCGTTCCAGTTCATTCAGGTCTTCCATCTCCATTGCTTCTTTCAGACGAAGGAAAGCTTTTTCAAAATTTTGTGCCCGCTGCTTCCAGCGTATATCCCTGGATTCCATGATTTAGCTTTAGTTGGCAGATAAAATGCTAAATAATCAATACAAAATTCATCATTTATCTCGATAGAAACAAATTCCGAATTTTCTGAAGGCTATTTTTCTCAAAACGCCAAACAAATTCGAATTGACCCATTAAAAAACCAAATAGAAGAAAAAGAATCTGATAGGACGGCAATACGATTGCGACCCAGCAAAAGGCTCGAATCCAAAAAGGTGTAGATTCAACAATACCAATCCATCCAAAAGCCAAATGTTTTACATAAAGAGCTGACAATCCCGTAATCGAAAAAATGACAAGAATAATAAATACCTGCCATGCCGTTTCAACTTCCCAGCGGTTCATCAGTTTTTTTATGATGGCATTCATGCTATCTCCTTCTCTTTCTTAAGAATAGCCTTAATGGATTGATCAGCCGCAACAAGAGTATCATCAATCATTGTATGAGTGTGAGAAGCTGCCAAAAACCAGCTTTCGAAAGGTGACGGTGGCAGATAAATTCCCCGGTCCAGCATTTCATGAAAAAATCTCCTGAAAAACTTCTGATCGGTTTGGCTGGCCGTTTTAAAATTATTGACTTTTTCCCCTGTAAAGAAAATACAGATCATCGATCCAATCTGATTGATATGAAAAGGTATTTCATGAGCTGTCAGAACTGTATTAAGGCCTCTTTTTAATTGCTCTGCTTTTTCTTCAAGCTCAATGTAATATTCGGGGTGTTTTTCAAGGGTACTCAACAACGAATAGCCGGCTGCCATGGCAAGAGGATTGCCTGAAAGCGTACCTGCCTGGTAAACCGGGCCAACAGGCGACACCACATCCATAATTTCCTTTTTCCCGCCAAAAGCCCCAACCGGCAGGCCGCCTCCAATAATTTTTCCAAATGTGACAAGGTCTGCCCATACATCAAACCGCTCCTGTGCTCCACCCCTTGAAAGCCGGAATCCGGTCATTACTTCATCAAAAATCAGAACAGATTCGTTTTCGTCGCACAGCTGCCTCAGGCCTTCCAGAAATCCCGGATGTGGTGGCACACATCCCATATTGCCGGCTACCGGTTCCAGAATTACTGCCGCAATTTCTCCCTTATTTTTTTTGAATAATTTTTCAACGCTTTCCAAATTATTATAATCTGCAATCAAAGTATCTTTAGCCGTGCCTTTTGTAACACCAGGGCTGCTTGGTGAACCAAGGGTGAGCGCACCGCTCCCGGCTTTTATCAAAAAAGAATCTGCATGGCCATGGTAATTTCCTTCAAATTTAATAATCTTTTCCCTATTCGTATATCCCCGTGCTATACGAATGGCGCTCATACAGGCTTCGGTTCCGGAATTTACCATTCTGATCTTTTCAACATTCGGAACCATTTGACAAACAAGTTCCGCCATTTTGATTTCTATCCCGGTAGGTGCTCCGAACGAGGTTGAATTGAAAGATGCATCCTGAACGGCTTTTATCACAGGAGCATACGAATGGCCCAGAATCATGGGCCCCCAAGACCCAACATAATCGATATATTCATTTCCATCCACATCCGTTAAAAGCGAACCCCTGGCGCTCTCGAAAAAAACAGGAGTCCCTCCAACCGCCTTGAAAGCTCTTGCAGGAGAGTTCACACCTCCGGGTATAAACTTTTGTGCTGACTCAAAAAATACTTTGCTTCTTTTCAATTTATCGGACATGAGTCCATTTCTTTATGTTTAACATTATTTCTGATTTAACCCGGTAAATTTTGCAAAGCCGCAATTCGCTCTTCGAGCGGCGGGTGTGTCATGAACAGAGCCTTAAATCCTTTTTTCTTTCCGGAAGTAATACCAAATGCCTGCATCGATTCAGGCATTTGATTTGGAACCTGTGATTCAGCCTGCAATCGTTTTAACGCATTAATCATACCGTTTTTACTTGCAAGGCGTGCACCGGCTTCATCCGCCCTGTATTCCCGTCTTCTTGAAAACCAGAAAACAATTGTGGATGCAAGAATTGCCAGTATGATTTCGGCAATAATGGTTGTAATAAAGTATCCGATTCCAAGTCCACGTTCATTTTTCAGAATCATACGGTCGACGGCAAACCCGACAAGCCTTGCCAGGAACATCACAAACGTGTTGACTACACCCTGTATCAATGCGAGGGTAACCATATCGCCATTGGCAACATGGCCGATTTCATGACCAAGCACAGCCCGGATTTCATCCTTATCAAACCGTTGTAACATACCCTCACTGATTGCAACAAGTGCCTTATTCCGGTTCCATCCGGTAGCAAATGCATTAGCCTGCTGCATCGGGAAAACACCAACTTCGGGCATTCCGATTCCCGCCTTATGCGACATCTCCTTAATTTCAGTAAAAAGCCATTGTTCACTCTGATTTTTTGGCTGATCAATAATCTTAACACCTGCCGACCACTTGGCTATGGTTTTTGAGAGCAGCAGAGATATAAATGATCCGGCCATTCCAAATACAAAGCAGAATATTAACAGCGCCTGTAAATTCAGGCCCGTTCCTGTTTCATCTAAAAAAGAACCTACTCCTAAAATGGAAAGTGTTATACTTGCAACAATAATTATTGCAAGGTTGGTAGCAAGAAATAAAAATACTCGTTTCATTTTTTGTATCTATTTATATAATTCAATGATTAAAAAATTTTGTTGTTTAACGGCAAAAGCCTGAAAACTTATTCGGGTTATCAGTAATTCTCACAAGAATCGTGCCGCCTCTTTTGCAAAATAGGTGGCGATTAAATCGGCGCCTGCCCGTTTGAAAGCAATCAGTGACTCTGCCATCGCTTCTTTCTCATCAAGCCAGCCGTTACGGGATGCCGCTTTAATCATGGCATACTCACCCGATACCTGATAAACGGAAACGGGTATCTGAACATTTTGTTTTACGGCTCTGACAACATCAAGATATGGCAAACCGGGTTTAACCATTACAATATCTGCGCCTTCCTTTTCATCAAGCTGTGCTTCACGGATAGCTTCACGTACATTTGCAGGATTCATCTGATAGGTTTTTTTGTCGCCGAAGCCCGGAGCTGAATCAAGTGCATCCCGAAAGGGGCCGTAAAATACCGATGCATATTTGGCACTATAAGCCATAATTCCTGTATTTCTGTACCCGCTTCTTTCAAGCGCTTCCCTGATTTTTAAAATTCGGCCGTCCATCATATCGGATGGCGCAACAAAGTCTGCACCCGCCTCTGCATGGCTGACAGACATTTTGGCAAGCACTTCTACCGTTTCGTCATTCAAAACATAATTATTTTTGACAATACCATCATGGCCATAGCTCGAATATGGATCAAGAGCAACATCTGTCATAACAGTAAGATCCGGAAAATTTGCTTTGATTTTTTTTATAACTGACTGCATCAACCCATTCGGATTCAGGGCTTCCGTTCCTTCATTATCTTTTTTCCCATCGGGTACTTTTACAAAGAGTAACACCGATTTTATTCCGCTTTCTGCCAATTCATTAATTTCATCCATCAAAACATCCTGTGAATACCGGTAATAATCCGGCATAGATGAAATTTCTTCTTTTAAATTACTGCCTTCTATAACAAACAAGGGTGCTATAAAGTCTGAAGGACGCAGATGTGTTTCCTCAACCATTCTGCGAATTGAATCTGAACTGCGCAGCCGTCTGCCGCGGGCCAATGGAAACTTTCCTCTATTACTCATTTTACACTCAGTTATTTCAGCAAATTGTGTTACACCAAAAGATAAATATAAATTGCATAGATGAATTCCATGTTAAGATCTCTTACCAGAAAATATCATGCGCATAAAGGCCACCAGAATACCAGGATCCGAAGAATCACATAACTTTATTACATCCACTTCGTGAATACTTCGCGTCCTCGTGTTTTCGTGGCAAAATGGGAAATTATTTGGATTACAAAGCTTCATACAGAGCAAATGGCACTTCCGCTGCTCCGCGAATTTCACTGTCGTAAATATACTTTGCATAGGTTATACCTGGATAAAAAAGGTGCTGGAATAATCGATTGCCAAAGTGAATATGGCAACGGAAGTGGAATTAATTAGTAAATTTTATATTATTATTTTAGTAGAATCAGGCCACGTGCAACTACTTCCATTTTAATTGTTGAAAATTTTGTATTTATGCACTATATATTGTGATTATAAATATTGTTTCAGAACAGGGGTAATATCATGAAAAGTATAAAAGAAAAAAGAATAATATGGTTTTTCGGAATATTGATTTTTACAGCAATTATCTGGGTAATAGTTTCATTTTATAATAATCAGCAACAATTCAGAGACCTGTCGAACAGTGTAAATGTTCTTGAAAATCAGTTCAAAAAAGTATTTTCAAGTGATGATATTATCACTTATTCAGATTTGGATACATATGTCCACAGTAGTCAAAACCTGGAAAAAATTAAAGAATCCATCTCTTTACTGCAAAATCAGGGATCTGCTAATTTATTATTTGCTTGGAGCACAGAGCCCAAATTAGAAAATTTATTTGGAATCGTAGAAAAATATGAGAACCATTTACAGGGAGTTCGAAGTATCAGGGAATATGTGAAAGATGATTATGCATCAACCGGTGAAATGCATTCCAAATTTCCCTCCATCTTTCATAATGTCAAGAGTGATTTGAGTATCGATACCGAACTATCCACTATCCGAATCAAAATGGAAGTAGTTGCTGAAGAACAGCAACATCTCTGGCACATGAAAAATAAATTCAATCAGGAAAAAGTTGTAACCCAGTTTGATGAACCATTCGACTCTGTGAGAATAAAAATCTATAATTCACTTAACAGAAGTCTTGAAAGTCTGGATAATAAGCTTTCAGAATTGTATAGTGCTTTGCAGCAAGCTGAAAGTTTTCAAATCAACCAGCAAGAACCAATTGTTGAAATTACGTCTGATTTCACCGGCAGAACGGCGGCTGTCATGATGATATATGAATCATTTCAGCCTTTTTTACAAAATATTTATCAGAATATTCAACTTGTTCAAACGGGTATTCAGACATTCCAGGAAAATTTATTGCCGGGTGTTTCGGCGCTTTCAATACTAAACAGGATTGATCCGGAATTTGCAGAATCTGTCATTTTATTAGGGGATGTAAGTAACGAGATTGTTCATATTGGGAGTGATGTTCACAATTTAATGCAGAGTATAGTTCTGTTGCGTGAAGCAGCCAACCGCTATTCTTCGAACAGCACGCAGCAAAATGTAATTTTATTGCAAACGCAAGCTGAAGAAACCTTGCAAAATATAAAATTGATGAAGAGTGTCTTGCCCCCTTTGCACGAGGGAATACAAGATGCTGAACATCTAATGGAGAATATTATTCAATCTATTTCTGATTTAAGTAATGCCGATCTGCGTAATTTACTATCTGAGTTTACGAAGGGTGCAAACAATTTGCTGTTGCAGGCGGGACAACCTGTTAAAAAATTTGAATCAAATGTAGAAACAGTAATTGAAAGGCTTGAGCAATTAGTAAAGTTTAAAGATGACTATCATACAATCATTGATGGTATAATTTCATTCGATCCGGTGGGCGTTGAATAAGTACAGCTTCACATTTTGCTTTCCGGCAGTAAATCAATTTTAGAATCAATCACAATGTCGCTCATCAGGGTTCGGTGTACTGGGCACTTTTTTGATATTTCCAATAGTTTTTCCAGCTGTTCATCACTCAGGTCACCTGTAACTGTTATCTCCTTTTCAATTTTGTCGATTTTAACAGCTTTTTCGTCACAATCACGGCAGTCTCGGGCATGGTCTTTAAAATGACGCAATTCCATATAGATATCTTCTACTGGCCATTTTTTGCGTTCTGCATACATTCTTATGGTTATTACGGTACACGCCCCAAGCGACATCAAAAGCAAATCATAGGGGTCGGGCCCTTTGTCTTTTCCTCCTGCAGTTATTGGTTCATCTGCTATTATTTTGTGCTCGCCTGCATTGAGAGTCGTTTTGTATTTTTCGTCGCCCAGGTGAACATGGACAATTTTTTTCTTTGAATGTTCAGTCATTTTTTTTGGGTTTAATTGATTTGGATTAGCTAAAGTTAGTAAAGTTTATGAATTCAGAATGTAGTGATCAGGATTTTTCACTTGTTAAGAAAATGAAATCTAATCCCTTTAAACAGATAAATTTACACGAGATTTCGATCAGGCTAACAATTATTTAACAATTAGATGATCTGCTTTTAATGATATAACTATTCTGGCTTAATATTCATCGCGTTTCTTGTTCATAAAATCATTCTACTTATGGCTAAACGATCACTTGATATAGTTGTATTATCTGACGTACACCTTGGGACAGTCGGATGTCACGCCCTTGAACTTGTTCAATACCTCAATTCTGTTGACCCGAAAAAACTAATACTGAACGGAGATTTTATAGATATCTGGAATTTCCGGAAATACTATTGGCCGGAATCTCATATGCTGGTTATCAGAACCATGCTTACCATGATGACCAATGGAACCGATATCTATTACCTTACCGGAAATCACGATGAAGTACTGCGCAAAGTTTCAAGCCTGCAGCTTGGGCCATTGTTTGTCCGCGATAAACTGATACTGGAGCTGGACGGCGAAACTGTATGGATTTTCCATGGTGATATTTTTGATATAACCATGAAGCATAGCAAATGGATAGCTAAACTTGGTGGAAAAGGATATGATATTCTGATTTTGCTAAATCGCGCCATCAACTCAATTATGTTAAAGTTTGGACGCAATAAACTTTCTCTCTCAAAAAAAATAAAGGAGAGTGTAAAAAAAGCTGTTCGGTTTATAGAAGATTTTGAAACAACAGCTATAGAATTGGCTATTGATCAGGGCTACGACTATGTGATTTGCGGCCATATTCATCAACCTAAAATCAGAGGCTATGAAAATGAAAAAGGATCCGTGATCTACATGAACTCAGGCGACTGGATTGAAAATCTGACCGCACTTGAATATGATGGACATGAATGGTCAATGTTCCGATACGAGGAAACCCTGTTCGAAGAAAATGAAAGAATAAAAAAACTGCGAATCAGAAGAAAGATTGAAAAAAGGGAAATCATAGAATGAATATTCTTTACGGCATTCAGGGTACCGGGCACGGACATATCAGCCGGGCCAGAGAAATATTACCTTACTTATCCGCTCATGCAAATCTTGATGTCCTGATCAGCGGTTACAATTGTAAGCTTGGAATTGAAGGATACAGTATCATAAAAAAACGGGGGATCAGCTTTGAATATGATAATCAGGGAAGTGTTTCAATTCTTGATACAGCTCTGAGCCTGGATCCTGTTTCGCTTATCCGGGATATTCAGAATCTTGACACCGGCAGATATGATTTAATAATCTCTGATTATGAACCCATTACAAGCTGGGCATCGATTGTATCCAAAACGCCCTGCATTGGCTTGAGCCATCAGGCTTCTTTTCACTCAAACAAAAGTCCCAGGCCATTGAAAATATCCCTGATATCGGAACAGATCATGAAACATTTCGCACCATGTACTCGTCCGCTTGGCTTCCATTTTAACAGATATGACACATTCATAGAACCGCCTGTCATCAGAAAGCAAGTGAGGGAACTGAATCCGTTATTTGGCGATCATTATACCGTATATCTGCCTGCCTTTGATCACGAATCACTTGTTTCTATGTTTGTACGATTTAAGAATACAAGATGGGAAATTTTTTCACCCTATTGCAATAAACCATACACAAAAAAGAACGTAACTGTATTAAAAGTTGGCAATGAACCATTTTTAAAAAGCCTTGAAAGCTGCTCAGGTGTTATAACAAGTGCGGGATTTGAAACATGTGCAGAGGCAATGTACCTGAATAAAAAACTTTTTGTGATACCTATCAAAAACCAATATGAACAATTATGTAATGCAGCCGCTCTTGAAAAAATGGGAATCTCTGTTGCTAATAGCTGGGGAAAAGAGTTTGATTTAAAAATCAGCAACTGGCTTTTAAATAAAAAAGCAGTTCAGCTAAATGAAATCGCCGATACTGAAAAAATTGCTCAGATGCTTATAAGGCTTGCACGCCGTTTTTCGCACAGAAAAGCAAATTTATATCAGTGATACATATTTCTGTCTGATCACATTCATATGATGCAATTCATGCCCCGCTATGGCAAACCCAATGGCTCTTACCGAAAATGGATTTCCATTTACTATTCCTGATCTCATAAGCTGAGCCGGACTGAAACTTTGAAACAGTGAAATTGTCACTTCTCTGTATGATCTGATCCGTTCCGTTAGCAGATCGATATGTATTTCATCAAAATTGGCATTTATTACATAAGCTTCATGATCATAACCCGGGATGGATTTAAGATCACCCCGTGCAATGCAAAGTGCACGATATTGGAAAATTAATTCGGTATCGGTCAAATGGCCTAAAATCTCTTTTAGTGACCATTTACCCGGAGCATATCGTCGCAGTGAATTATCATTATCGAAGTTCGATAACAGATCCAAAAATTGCCTGTTTTGATAGGGCAGTATACGATTTAACGAATGATCAGGCAGATTCTCGATATATCCCGCATAATAATCACCATATTCACTCCGGTAGGGTTTTTTAGACAACGGCATTCAGGAATTTATCTGTTTCAGTATTAATAAGTTGAGAACTCCTGACTCCGAATAACTAAAACAAATAGTTATTTGGATTGTCTCGTAAAATAGAAAGTCGTTTTTGTTAGTAGTCAGTGGTCAGTGGTTAGTTGTCAACCTATTTTAGGCATCAACAACACATCAACAACATACAACTAACCACTAACAACATACAACAAACCAATGAATCTGATACCAATTGACAAAATCGTGGTTTAAATGTTTACGACAAGTCAGAAGTTCTTAATTCAGTAGTACGGTTAAATGTACTCTTATTCAACAAAAAAATCTCCAGGTAAAACCGGGGGATTTTTTATTCACTACGCGTATTAAAGAATGAATTACTCGACGGAATGAGATTTTACATTTGTTCTTGAAACAGCCTCGCCATTTGCATAACTAACCGACTCATACGCATACGCTACGCCATCATTTACCTGCCATTCACTGTAATATACTTCAATTGTTTGTCTGGCACCCTGCTGCGGATTAAACTGGCTGTACCTAATCAAAGCCGGGAGTGCTGTTTCCGGATTAATAAACAAGTCAAATGAAGGATCTGATGAAATTTTTAAATGTACCATTTCAGCATCATCGATTAATTCCCTGCCCATGTACTCAACTTGAACCTCATCCC
>JBHJOO010000072.1:0-2733 GCA_050329675.1 Balneolaceae bacterium | reverse complement strand
ATAAGCCTGTACCCCGTTTCCCAAATATTTCAAACAGAGGAAGATACTGGCAGAGGCGATAGAACTTTTGCTGTGAAGTATGGAGTTGAGGGAGTTAAAAAGTTTTTTAAAATTGCCTTTTTAACAGGTTTGGTATTAACAACCGGATCACTTTATAACATTTACGTTATACCTTCCATACTATTTGGCAGTGTAGGGTTTTTGGCATGGATTTTTCTTATTTACAGAATAAATAAGCTGACTGGTAAACGTGAGGAATATCAGGAAGTGATGAAGATAAAATGGATAGCATCCTTGTCTTTTGTCATTTTTTTAATGATTTCTATTTTAATCAGATATAATATGACTGGTATCACAATCAGCAAAGAAATTTTTAAATAGCAACAATATAAATTTTAATAAAAAAGGATATACAATGAATATCACAACCATGGATGTTATTACCCGGCAGGTTATTGATAAAGCATATACATACTCTGACTATCGCACTCTTGTCAATGATTTACTGGATCAAGATAAAACAACGGGGGACAATCATTCAGAAGCAATGATTCATTACACAAAAATGAATGTTCACCGGATGAACCGTCTGGATAAAAGAGCTGAATTATCTGAATCTCTGATCAATGAACTTAAAAAAGTTAAAAAACCTATGATCTGGCTTGTGCTTACAGAAGCGTGGTGTGGTGATGTAGCACAAAATATTCCGGTGATCAATAAAATGGCGGTAATTTCAGAAAACATTGAGCTGAGGTTGATTCTTCGTGATGAGAATTTGGAAATTATGGATCAATTTTTAACGAATGGGAAAAGCCGTTCAATCCCCAAACTCATTTGTCTTCATAAAGATACTCTTGAGATTCTGGGTACATGGGGGCCGAGGCCTGAAAAAGCAGCTGAACTTTACGATTCTTTAAGAAATACATCAGATTTGGAATACAAGGAAGTTGCTGAGCGCTTGCATAAATGGTATGCAGATAACAAGCATGAAGACTTGCAGAAGGAGTTTGAAGGGCTTTTAAAAAAATGGAATGAAGAGTAGTAATTAATGGTTTTTTTCTATCAGCTATCAGCGGTGCAGATTTTCAGAAGTCTGAATAGTGAAAAGTGAAAACGGAAAAATGAAAATTTGTTTGAAGCGCACTGTGCCGAAAGCTGTCAGCTGATAGCCCTGAACCGTATTGGTTGAAAATCGAATAAATAAGAAGACACTTAAATACCGCAAGTTTCCTTTCGAATCTTTTATTTTATCAGTGTCATTTGTTTTGCTTCAGTAAAAGTACGTCCTGAATTGGTCGTAGCATTTATTCTGTAAAAATAAACACCGCTTGCAAAACGTGATGCATCAAATGATAATGAATGCTGGCCGGAGCTTCTTAATTCATCATTCAGCAGGGTTGCAATTCTTCTGCCGTTAATATCAAAAACCTGAAGTGTAACATTGCCCGGTTCGGGAAGAGAAAACTGAATGTTCGTTGATGGATTAAAAGGATTTGGAAAATTTTGTTTTAATTCAAATTGAACAGGCGTTTCGGTGATGAATTCCTCTTCAGTAGAAACAGTTAACTGTACTTCTCCAATCCACATGCCCCGTCCGTGTGTTCCGACTGCAATGATGTTGTCTGAGAGCCTTACATCAATCGCTTCTGCAACATTGAAGCCTATTTGCCCGGGTGCTTCCCGTTCCCAGAATGTATTATTTTCATTTAACTCGGTAGTGGTAAACACACCGGCACTTGTTGCGACAATGTATAATTTCGTTTGATCATCAAGCGGCATAATTGCAGCGCGCCTCACAGATGGGCCTGGCAGAGCCTCGGTACCGGCAAGATTGC
Source organism: Balneolaceae bacterium (assembly GCA_050329675.1). Taxonomy (GTDB): domain Bacteria; phylum Bacteroidota; class Rhodothermia; order Balneolales; family Balneolaceae; genus CAYVBJ01. The sequence goes on along the minus strand of JBHJOO010000072.1, from coordinate 898 downwards.
CCTGGATTGGTGTCCAGTTATCTCCGCCATCTGTTGAGTGGAAAAGGCTTTCTGTTCTGTAATTAGATACTACGGCAATTACCTCATTTCCATCATCTTCGTTAACCGTAATATCATGTAGATAAGTACCGGACTGAATTCCGGCTTCCAAAGGTATTGATACATCCTTAAAACTACTGGTTTTAGACGAAATAATATCTGCATTATTTAACCGGAAAATAACAGGTAAATCACCATCTCCAGCTGTGTTGGAACCAGCCCAAAATATTCTTGTGTCGGGATTGTTCTTGTTAAAAGCCAAAGCAGTTATAGTGTAATCTTCAGGCATATCAAGATTATCAAGCCGGGTCCAGGTGTCGGAAGGCAGACTTTGGCTTGAATTAAGATTTTTAGGAACCTGGTTTAATGTTTTTGACCTGAACAGGAATCTGCCATCAGGGTAAAACATGAAATTATCGTTATTTGGATTTACTATAAAAGGATGAACAAACAAGCTGTTCTCCTTTTCCCGGGGATGAACAAAGGTCCAATAAGGTCCTCCAATCTGAAAGGGTGATATCAGTGTATCGGGGTCGCTCGGGGAGACATCAGTCAATGTCTCTTTGATAGCTGCAAAATCAAGCTGTAATACAATTCCGTTTTGGGAAGATACATATGCAAAATTATCCCCAAAATGAGCATGTGAACCGTCTCCTGATGATAAATCCCAAAAATCCTGATTCATTTGCACGGTATGGTCGATGTAAAGGGTGCCGTTATCCTGCGTGCCACCCATTACACGGGTATCGCCTTGTGTGCGTGGTATAGCAATTGTATAAAACTGAACGGTATTATAGCCGTCATTTTTAAATTCCCACTCAATATCCGTTGCCCGGACATTGTTGGTTACGCTTAATCC
>JBHJOO010000107.1:0-4565 GCA_050329675.1 Balneolaceae bacterium | reverse complement strand
TGCCGCTGCCCGGTCTCCCGAATATCCAAGGGCCATCATGAGTTGAACAGCAACCCGGCTGTTATAAGGATCCGTATTCTGAAGTTTTCGCCACCAATCTGCCGCAAGAACAAAATCATTGTCAGCCTCCGCTGCCAGGGCCAGTTTTTCCAGGGCTCCCATATATCTTTTTTCCAAATCGAGGCGGTGATTTTCAACCCAATGCTCAAAATCCGACAAATCCTCCGATTGAACTCCATTCAAAAAGGGACCGAAATAAAGTTGAACTGCCGTAGAAAAATCCTTCAAAGCCAGTGCCGATTTAAATTGAGCCACATCACTGGTGATACGTGCCGGATTAAGTCTCAATTCAGTGGTACCAATGATCAGGTCCGGTGTTGTAAAGCGATGTCTTAAAAGATGAAGAGCCTGATTTAATGAACCTTTGGCTCGGTCAGTATCACTATCCGGCCAAAAAAGTGCCATTAATTTTTCACGGCTTGCAGTTCCCTCAACTGCTATGGCGATAAGTACAGCGAGTGCCTTACGATGAACTCCCGGCTGATCAAGCCGTTTGCCATCTTTTTCAATGGTAAATCCGTCAAAGGTGAAAAGACGATACATTTTTTTTAAAAAAAATATGTGATTTGACTGCAAATTGATCCGTATTTGACCACGATTTGATTGCAGCCGAATATTTTTTGGGAAGCACAATTGTGAAAAAGGGCATCAGGTTTATAAGACTGCTTCTGCTCGGCTTACAACGATGTGCATATCAATAATAATCACCAATTATCAATAAACCTAAATAGCGGAGAATTATCATGAAAAAGCTAAAGACACATATAATTGAAATGAACCCATATGCACTGATTTTGGCAATAATCCTTACCCTTGTTTATTCAGGCTGCAGCGATTTTACTCAGATCCCCGCCGCAGCTGATCTGTCGGTTATGGAAATAACAGAGCCGGGCATTCCGAATTTTGTTCAGCTCCCGCTTAGCGGATCCTGTGAAACAACATTTGATCCACCTACTTTTTTACGTCCGCCTGCAGTGTTTAGCCAAATTGATGTTGGCACTTGTCATTTATCACATTTGGGTAAATCAACCTTCTATTCCCTGAAGGAGATTGATTTTGCTGCAGGTACTCAGAAAACAACCGAAGCAACTTTTACAGCGGCCAATGGTGATATTCTTCGTGCAACTGGTGAAGGTGTAAGTTCACCTGGAGAACCCGGCAAGATAAATTTCACTGCCACATTACAATTTGATGGGGGAACCGGCAGATTTACTAATGCTACAGGATACGTTAAAATTGAGGGACAGGCTGATATCATTCTAAGACAAGCCAGCCTGGTTGTGACGGATGGCAAGATTGACTATAAGGCTTCAGACAGAAGAAGATAGATTAAGCAGGATAATAGAGAGCAATTTTTAATTTCCATGTGCCCATTTGGATGGCCTAAGTGGGCACATTATGTTTCACCTCGAAGTAATGACTTTCACAGGCTGCACCCTCTCATTTGAAAGAATGCGAAACTGACCTGTTATTTAAATTTTACTTTCTCACATCTCTCAATCAGCTTTTCTTCATTCATAAGTATAACGGTTCGGCGGCTAAACGGCGAGGCGATCTACTCACCAAAGCCCCGAACTGCAAACTCGTCCGCACGAACCGCTTGTTAATTTGTCAGGGATAGTTTTTCGGTAATGTACTCATTCAGACTCTTACCTTCCTTTTTTGCCCGAACATATACCTTGCGATGAACCTCGGTTGGAAGTCGAAGCATCAGGCGACCAGAAAAGGGCTTATCCGGCTCCTCGTCCCGCTGCTGACAAAAATCCAGATAATCATCAATGGAATCGCGAAAGGCTTGTTCCAGTTCCTCAACACTTTTCCCTTGAAACGTAATCACATCGCGTAAATCCACAACCTCGCCATGAAAAAGACCGGCTTCCTCATCAAACTCAACTTTTCCGTGATATCCTTTATACTTTAACATAACTGTTACATTTTAGATGGTGTAATTCTGGCTTCTTTTAAGAATCTTCGAACAGACTTAAGTGCTCCTTTATCTGTTTCTTTCTGAGGATGCGGGCGATGAAAAACCGCTCGCACATCGTTCAGTGCAACTCGAATCCGTAATCCTCGTCCTTCACTAATTTCTGCACCCAAGGCAGAAAACAACGATTCGATTTTTTTCCACTCCACATTGGATCTAACCGGATTGTCAAAGATCGCTTGTAAGGTTTTCCGATGTTTTGAACTCAGTTTCATAGTGTCATATTACGACACTACAATGTTAAACGCAATATATGATAGAGATATTACTAGTACCCTGTGTTTTGGGTTGAATCGTGTTGGTAAATTAACGGTTTGGCATTTGTGCGGCGTGGCGAGAATCCTCAATTAGTTCAGCCAACGAAGTCCGACGCTCGAACTGCTGGTTATGCTGACGACCTACCCCGATCCACTATCCAAATAAATCTGAATGGGTGCCTGTACGAATAAGTACCAGCTCGTCTTCATACTCTTCGTAAATCAACAGCCAATCAGGTTCTGCGTGGCACTCTCGAGTACCAACATAATTACCTTTAAGCTTATGATCCCGAAACTTTTCATCCAGTGGTTCACCCTGAGCCAGTTACTGAATGACCAGCTTGAAAACGTCAAATGACTTTCCCCGCTTCTTCATCTTTTTGACATCTCTCTTGAATCTGTTTGTACGGGAATTCCTTTTCATTAGATATCCAGGTCTTCAAACAACTCTTCAGTGGTTTCAAATTCTTTTAAATTTTTACGTTCTTTGGCCTCAGTAATGGTTTGGTGAGTGGTTTCATTAGGGAGTTTCAACTCAAATGGGAGGCCACGCTGAAGCTTCACCTGCTTAAAGAAAATGCGGATTGCTTCTGTTGTATTAAGTCCAAGCTGATCCAAGATCCGTTCGGCCTCTTTCTTAAGAGCTGGCTCCATTCGAGCTCGAACCGTTGCAGTTTTTTTAGACATAACGTTGGATTTTGTTAAACACGATACAAATGTAGTTCAAACGTGCTACAATTACAACGATAGAATTCAATTGTTTGGTATATATCGTAAATAGGCAGCATAACGGCTCAACGCATAACGGGCACGGGTATTATGAATTTAAAAACGGTTAAAAATTTAAAAAAAGCAACCCCGGAAACCAACGGCACGGCCGCGTCCCAAGTTGGGCGCTCGACAGTGGAGGCCATAAATATGTTATGATGTAAAGTTTAATCAATTGTAACTGGGAAATATTTTTTATGAGTGCCTAAATTCATTAAATGCAGTCGCAGTTGGATTTATTTAATTCTGCTATTTGAGAAGTTGAGTAAGAACTTAGATTAAGATCTTTTCTTTACTAAAACTTCGTTTTGATTTTCTCACTTATATCAAAATCATTTTTTCAAATTTTTGTTGTAATAACCAAGCATATTCATCCTTTTAAATTGTTTTAGTCAATCAATTCGGATCCCTGATTCCTGGGATTATTTATTTTCGTTGAAACAGATCGGTAGTTGATATCATCATCCGGATACGGCCTTAGCAATTCTTGTAATGATTTAGAATTTTGATTTTCCGGATTTAGCCACTCATCAACTTCTTGTAATATCAGAATTGCCGGCATTCGATCATGTAAAGGTTTTATTATTTCGTTTGCCTCTGTTGTTATTATTGTAAAGCTGTCAACTTGTTCACCGTCCGAACTTTTCCAGTGTTCATACAAACCGGCAAACGATATAATTCCTTTATCTCTCAATGTAATATAGTGTGGTATCTTTCCATCTGGAGTTTTCTTCCACTCATAAAACCCATTAGCAGGAACGATACAACGCTTCCTTTTAAAGAGGCGTGTAAAGGTTTTCTTCGAAGCAAGAGTTTCTGCTCGTGCATTGATCATTGAATAGCCAACCTTTATCTCCTTTGCCCAAAATGGAACCAATCCCCATCGATATAGGTCAATAACACGCCCGCCTTCATCTGAATCAAAAACTATCGGCATATCGAGTGTAGGTGCAACATTATAAAGAGGTTGATATTGAAATTCTCTTTGCTGAATTGCGCTGTACGTATCCTTTAATTCTTGAATTGTTGATTTCAATACATATCGACCACACATTATGAATACTCCCGACCATAATTTTTATAATTATATAATTCAACAAGCTGATCTAATAGTGATGATCTCACTTCTGTTGAATCTATCTTATTGTGCTCGACTTCCAGATCTTCAATTGCATCCTGATCATTTAATTCAAGTGCAAATGTAAGTTTTTGAATCAAATCGATAGTTCGCTTTTCATGAATGTTAAAATCGTCCATATATACTTGGTTTATCCATAATTTACCAAAAATTAAAAACACATAACGATTTGGCGGCTAAACGGCGAGGCGACCAACTCTCCAAAGTCACGAACAGCAAACTCGTCCGTTTGAGCCGCTTTGTTGAACTAAGCCGCTAAGCGGCAGTTTGGTATCCCACTCAAAGCTTGTGAAAAATTGATCGGTGGGTCATAATATACCTCCATAGATGTTAAACCAAAATTGAACAGGAGGCATAC
>JBHJOO010000112.1:0-3528 GCA_050329675.1 Balneolaceae bacterium | reverse complement strand
CATGTCATGACTTTAGCACATTATTGAGCGTCGTTATTTATCGATTTCCACCACTATCTTTCCAAAATGCTTTCCCTCACCGAAATACTGAATCAACTCAGGGATTTTATCAAATCCGTAGGGGCCATCAACAGCAGGCCTTATTTGTCCCTTTTCCACAAGTTTAGAAATCTGGTCTAAACCTCTGTTTGGCTCATGAATGAGTACCTTAAGCTTTTTACGGGTAATAAGTGATATTAGCCAACCCAACAAGAATACTTCGAGCAATCTGTACATCGATCCTCCCATCGTAATATAAGTGCCATTTTTTTTGAGAGATCGTGCAACTTTAAATACGGATTTGTATGACTTTGTATCAAGGATAAGGTCGTATTTTTCTCCGGTATCGGTAAAGTCCGTTTTTTTATAATCCATCACGCTGTCATATCCCAGTGATTTCATCATATCAAGTTTCTCGCCGCTGTCAACGCCGGTTACCGTTATCCTATCATACGATTTCAGGATTTGAATTCCCAGGGTTCCGACACCGCCACCGGCGCCATTGATCAGGACACGCTGTCCGGATCTCACCTTTCCGTTATCCACAAGACCCTGAAGAGCAAGTATTCCGGCATGCGGCAGGGCAGAGGCATCATTAAAACTGATATTGGAAGGTTTTTTGGACAGTATTTTCTCCGGTACGCAAACGTACTCGGCAAATCCGCCAAATCCGCAATCCGTCAGATCGCAGTAGACCTCATCACCGATTTTAAAAGAACTCACTTTACCGCCCACCGCTTCGATTTTTCCGGAAATGTCAACCCCGGGAATATTTACTTTTGGCTTTTTCAGGCCGAAAAACAAACGAATCACAAATGGCTTGCCCCTGACCAACCCCCAATCCGAATCATTGATGGATGCTGAGTGAATTCTCACCAGTACTTCCTCGTCATTCGGAACCGGTTTTGCAACTTCCCCAATCTCAAGAAGATTCGGCAAGCCGTATGCTTTTAATAGTATCGCTTTCATTAGATTTATTTATTCGGACATAATGACGCACAACTTAGTTACAGGCTCAATAAATATGTGCTTTATATGCCAATATAGAGTATAGGCGAACATTAGTTACCTTTTATTGAAGATTTATTTTCATTTGGTTGCCGGTTTTCCTGCCACATAACGCCCGCTTATGCGGAAAAATATAGCTGGCTAAATTGTTGAGCGGAGTGAAAACAGCCAGCTGTATTTTTTTCTGTTTGAAGCGCTTGATCTTTACAAAAAGGATGCCCCCACTTAGATTGTAGTTTTCAAACATACAAACTAAAGAGTACATCATGATTCACACAGGAATCGATTTACATAGGGTTTTTCCATGTCCAGGCATACCAGATTATAAAAAGCAAAGTGGTTACTTCAACAATCACGAAAAATATATAGTATATAGCTGGAGTCCCAACGAAAAGTGAAGCTATAAGACCTAAAATATGTAATGTGGCTACGGTTATATTAGCCCAGCGATTTATACCATACTTTAAAAATCGTGAAAGGACGATCATAACCATCGCCATCTCTAAAAAAATGGCTGCACCCAGCAACATTTCAGGGGAAGTTAATGTATTAATTAATTCCTCGGCTTCTGGCGTTGAAACTGCATGGCCTCCAATCAAATTTATAACATCTGCGTAAAGAATGTTGAAAAGGTAAAATATCCAAAGCGTTGAAATAACCACTCTTCTGTCTGTAGCATGCTTACCAACTTGCATTTTATTTCCCTGTGTTTGTTATAAGTTAAATTATAGCAATACTACACAGGTTCACTCTTTTTGTCATTCACTTAAGTTAAGAAATGAAGCTGCAGCAAAATGAATGACATGCTAAATTACAGCTTGTTACACAGTGCCATTTTGGGCTAATCTTTTACGAATGCGGCTTAATGACTGAGGCTTGATTCCGAGAAAACTGGCAATTTGATGGTGAGGGACTCTTTGCAATAGATCGGGTCTGTTTTTTAGCAGATTTAAATAGCGTTGCTCAGGAGTAGAATTTTTAAAATCAGCAAAAGTAGCAAGGTTATTCACCAATAATTGTTCTGATACAATCATACAAAGTTTCTCAAACCGGGGGAATTTTTCCATCATTTCTTTTCCCATTTCCGGATTCCCAACCGTTACTATCGAATCTTCCACGCAAGACACAAAATGTGCAGCTCTGGATTTATCGGCATCAGAAACCGGTGTCACTGCTTCATTTTCAGTGTAAAATGCTGTGGTTTTCTCTTCATTGTCAATAACATAATAACAACGTAAACAGCCTTTAATAACTAAGTACCCACTCTTTATTATGTCGCCTTCTTTCAATATTACGGTTCCCTTTTTGAAACTGCGGAAGACATTCAAATCAATTATTGCTTTCTTTTCTTCTTCCAAAAGCGGCATATACTGCTCAATGAAATCAAAGAGATATTTTTCCATTGTTTTAATTTCCGGGGTGTTTATAGATTGTTCTATTGAGTTGCACTTAAGTTATTAAATATATTAAACAGGCAACTGGTTTTGTACTTTTTCATTAATGCTCACCAAGAAATTATTTCTGCTTTATAACGGTTTGGTGTTTCTGCGAACGGGCGATCAACTTCGAACTATGGCAAAAAACCTGAACCGGTCCGCAGGAAACACTGGTTCAAGTTAAGGCATGGAACTCGGCAAGCTTCGTTCCATGCCTTAACTTGTTATGCCAATAAACCGATGGTTACCGTGATTTCAAAATATCTATGTGAAGCAACTGTTCTTCTCTGATCACATGGATGATGTACACGATGTTATCAGCTACCCGATAAAAGATTCTGCACGGTGGCAATATGATTTCCCGATAAACGGATGCTTCAAACTCTTCTATACGTTTACCGCTTTTCGGATGTCGAACTAAATGATCAACACGTTCGAAAGCCTTACGAACCAGTTTTTTGGCTGCAGCTGGGTCATCCAATGAAATATAATCTGCAATTTCATCAAGCTCCTGAAGAGCAGGTTCGGTCCAAATTATTCGAGCCATCGCGCCATGCGCTTTTTGGCATTTGCATGCGAGACAACCCGATCTTCAAGAATAGCCTTTTCGCCCCTGGCTAAGCCTTCCAGTAGTTTTAATTTCTTTTGGATTTGTTCGAAATGATCTACATCAACCAAGTAAGCAGATGGTTTACCGTGCTCTGTTATCAATACCGGCTCTTTTTCCTCTCTGAGCTCCTTTAAGAGTTTCGTAGCCTGGCGTTTGAGTGTTGTAACAAGTTCCGTCTTCATAGTGATACTAAAGTACTACTTTTTAAAATTTTTGGCAACTCCCCTAAATAATTGGCATAACGGCCCAGCGTTTGTGCTGCCGGGTGACCAGTATTAAAGTAAGAAAAAAACCGGAACCGGTCTGCACGAAACCGTTGTTGAACTAAGCCGCTAAGCGGCAGTTTGGTATCCCACTCAAAGCTTGTGAAAAATTGATCGGTGGGTCATAATATACCTCCATAGATGTTAAACCAAAATTGAACAGGAGGCATAC
>JBHJOO010000181.1:0-4172 GCA_050329675.1 Balneolaceae bacterium | reverse complement strand
CGCAAATTTTCAGCCTTACCTCTTTTCACCAATTCATTCAGTGTTGTCGAATCAAGCATATCACGAATATTATCGCGGGTATCGGCCCATTTATCATGCAGGGGACACGGTTTCATTACTCCGCAACCGGGTAAACCGAGTGCACATTCTGTAAACAGGTTATCCCCGTCAATAGTCCGTACAATATCAAGCAGTGAAATCTCATCTCCCGATCTGGTTAATCGAACGCCTCCGTTTGGCCCTTTGAATGATTGTAATATCCCCTCGCTTGTCAGCTGTTGAAGTATCTTTGTAAGAAAATGAAATGAAATTTCAAGATCATCACTCATTTTGCGGATGGGAGTATAATCAGTACTCTTTAGCGATGCCAAATACAGGCTTGCCCGAAGGCCGTAAACGCAGGATTTTGAAAGAAGCATTTGGTTATTATAAAGTTATAAGAGTGTTTTATCTTAATATAAGAAGCTCTTAATTATCGGGCAACTTTTTTTATGATTTTTACAATTTATTGTCTCTAAAGTCAAAACAGAAAATTGATGACTCTGGCATATTCAAATTCAGGCAATAAGCTTTTCAGCTTTTTTAAAAAGGATGTTATTTTCGAGATGCACATGTTTGTGAAGGTCGGCCTCAAATGTCTCCAGATTTTGATATAGAATCCGGAATGTAGTACATGCTCCTTCGGGAGGAGTATATGCATTCGTCAAGCCGCGAATCCGGCGCATTACATTTCCGGCCTCATCATGGTCTTCTACCATTGTTTCGAGTTGTTGTTTCAGGACATCAGTAAGTTCGGTCTCAACCGGGTTTCCTTCCAGTCTCTTCTCGTAGATTTTCCGGATACCAGGGAATACCGTTTCTTCTTCAGCGTGCAGATGATCAAGCAATTCGTCTATTAAGCGATTAAAAAGATGAAACACCTCTTTTACTTCCGGATATTGTTCACCCTTTACTGAGGCGACCTTGGCAGCATATCCTGAAATCTCATTAATTTTGCTTCTTACATACTGGTGATGTGTCTGTTCAATGTGATCAATCAAATGATCAGGGCTCCATTTATTGAAATCTTGCTGTGAGGATTCTACAGGCTTGTTCAGACCTTCCAATTCTTCCAGGAGTTCCTCAGGGTTAATGCCATTTTTATTGCACGCTTCCTCCAGTGTTTTGCCGCCGCCGCAACAAAAATCGAGGCCATGTTTTTTCAAAATACCGGCTGCATTGTAATTATCTGCTACAATTTCACCGACCGTCGTACTTGGAGTTATAAAAGATGTTTTGATACGATTCATGGTTTATAGTTTAATAAATTGGTTATCTGTTTTATCTGGTTATGAATTATATAAATTGATGCACCGAAGTGAGTCAAATAGTAATAATTGAATGTGAAGAATATATTAAGATATAAGACTATGTTATCTTTTTATAAATAATTTTTACTTCCCTCAATCGTACTATACTAAGTTGACACGATATCAGACACCCGGCCAAATCAACATAGAATTGATAAACTTTTTATTCGGCTGATGCTTTAATTTCAGCCAGAAGCGCATCAAATCCCGCTTTTCGAATGGCTTCTTTCACCTGATTTTGTTTTTCAGCTGTTTCACACATTGCAATCATCGCACCACCACCGCCGCCGCCTGTTAGCTTGGCGCCGAGTGCTCCGTTATTCCTTGAAATTTCAACCAGTTCTTCTACTTCTGGTGATGAGACCCGTAATACATTCAGATAGCCATGATTCAGATTCATTATCACACCCAATCGTTCCAGGTCATAATTTTCAATGGCAATTCTTGAAGCAAGTGCAAGTTCATCCATCTGTTCAAATATTCTTTGATACCACTCGGGATATTTTTGATAAGCATCTCTTACCCGCGATACCATTTTAGCCGTCATGCTTTCCACTCCGCTAAGGCCGATAACAATCGGTATAGATTTTTTCAGTGTAAGTGTTTCCATTTTCGGCGGATCCCCTTTCTGGTACATGATCAGATTTCCATAAGTAGAAACCGTGTTATCAATTCCCGAAGCTCCTCCATGTACTATATGCTCGGATTTTAACGAAAGCTGCTGAATATCTTTATCAGTTAATCCCAACCCATATTCCATATTTAATGCCCGTATAATAGCAACTGCAAGAGCTGCCGAACCACCCATTCCCATAGCCCGTGGCACTTCAGGGTATATTTCAATATTCATACCTCTGTCGCGCAAGTTCAGAGAATCCAGTATCATTTCGAGAGAGTGGTATATGGAATATTTATGATCGGCTCCAAACTCGAGTTTTTGTTCTACTCCCCAGCGGGGAATAATCACATGCACATTTTTGTCCCTTTCACGGGCCCATACTTTTGCTTTCATTTTCAAAGTTATGGGTGAGGCCACGGCATGTGTACCGTGAACTACAGAATGTTCACCTGCTATGATAATTTTGCCATAGCCAAACGCCATTTGGTCATCAGGCTCTTTTTCACCCGTATGAGGTACTTCCTTTTTTAACTTTTCGTTTTTGAGTTCTTCAATAATCTCTTTTGCTTTCCAGACTTTAATTTCACCGCTTTCAACAAGCCGTTCCAAAACCTGTTCAAATAGTCCGGCAGGTGCACCGGCAGTACTTGCAACACTTCTGGCATGTAGTGTCATATGCCCGCGCTGTATCCCTTCTGTTCCCAGAGCTCTGAGTGCAGAAAAATTTTGGGCAAGACCCACCGCTCCCATTACTTCAGCCAGTTCAGTCCCTGATTTCACATCGAGTATCCGATGGGCAATTGCAACCGATTTATTCGATTTCAGAGATCCGCCAACAATTCCCACTTTTATGGGTATATCGATCGTACCCACAAGATTACCGGTATCACTCTTAAACCAATTTGTCAATGATGTATATTTACTGCCGCGTGCCGCATAAGCATGAGCCGCGGCTTCAATAGCACGCCAGTCATTACCAGTTGCTATGGCTACCGGATCAATCCCATTCATGATTCCTTTATTATGGGTTGTGGCCCGGTAGGGATCTGTAGCCGCAAATTCAGCTGCGCGAATGATGCCATCACGAACCTCTTTTCCACTGGAACTATTAAAATTAAGATGATCTACGGGTATTTCACAGCGTGCTCTTACCATCGCCCTGTCTGTCAGATTCGAGAGGATTCTTAAATATACTTTACCACTTGTAATTTTCTCGATCAGCGGTGCCACCCCCTCACACATGCTGTTTACAAGATTAGCACCCATAGCGTCGCGTGTATCTACCAGCAGATGCACCACAACCATGCTTCCGGCATGACGGGCCTGCGAGTAGATCATCACTTCCAGGTCTACAGCCCCACCGCCGCGGGCAACCATGTTGGGATGCAAACTGTTGGCAAGATTCAAAATTTCATTTTTTTCCTGCAATATTGCGTGCCGCACCTTCATCGGATGAGAAACATCCACAAGCTGAATCTGTCCGATTAAAACCGGATCGTCCGACTCGGCAATAAAACCACCCGCATTCCTGACTACTTTAGCTGCCGAACTAACGGCTGCCAAAATGGAGGGTTCCTCAACAACCATCGGTACGATATAGGGTTTATCATTTATAATAAAATTTAACCCAAGGCCCATTGGCAGGCCAAAAACTCCAATTACGTTCTCTATCATTTTGTCAGCTTCATCTGCCGTGAGAACCTGGTGTTGATCAAGCAGGGCAAGGTAATCTTCCGTATTCAGAATACCTTCTTCATTGAGTATACGAAGACGTTTTTCAACGCTCAGTTTGTAAAATTTAGGAATACGGGATTTTCTTATTAATTGTTCCGTGCTTTGTGCGGTTTTAGTTTCCTCCTTATTCGTACTCATAGATTATGTTGAATGTTAGGATATTCAGGTTGAACTGTGAGGTCTAATATTTCGAAAGGGCTGGCAGTTATAAGGTCCGTAATCTTCTGCCTGATTTCCTCATTTGTACAAAAAGCCACCCCAATGTCGCCGCCGCCTGCCCCTGAGGGTTTATAAACTCCACCTGCTTTTTTAATAATGGCTGCTATATGCTGGTGCACGTCAGAAATAATATCGGTTCCGCTTTTCTCACCAAGTATTCTCTCCTGATTAGTAAATTCCGGTATGATATCCAAAAAAGCCGACATGGGTGGGAACTGCTCCTCTTCGAGAGTGATGAAGGAGTCGAGATA
>JBHJOO010000137.1:0-2758 GCA_050329675.1 Balneolaceae bacterium | reverse complement strand
ATAAAAAGATTAAAATATTTTGGATCAAGGCGCATTTTTCAACTTTGTACCTGTGTTGCAATTATTTATAAACATAATATTTTTCAATATCAGAAATAAACTCATTTCTGACAGGCGGTGTCGACAATTTCCAGATAATCCACCCGTATAATGCATTTAGAATAATAGCTATAGAAAATGTTGCAATTGAAAAAGTTGAAATAAAATTATCTAAAAGAGTATTCATTTCAGCATCCTTTCCGGTTTCAATCAGGCCAACATATGACAGAACAGATTTTTGAATCCATAAATATACACCATTCCAAATAATTCCTGCCGTTAATAAAACGATGAAGACAATTCTTGCCCAGTTTTTTCTCCGCAACAAACCAATTGCCGATATCAGCAAAAAAAAGGAAAGCAAAAAGAGCAGAAAAAGCAGCACCTGAAATATTTCAATGGAATATAGCCCATGAAAAGAGAAATGATCACTGCCACTGTATGATTCGGCTGCAGCACTGAACTCACCAGCCGGAAAAAATAAATAGAGAAATAAATTTTGGAAGGAAATAATCAGTGTCGAAACTGCACCTATAATAATAAAAAACCATGCAACTGCAGTTATAAAAGATGATGCAAACTTCTTTTTTTCGGTTATTTCAGATTTAAACTGCATAGATAATTTTACTATGTTTCTATAAACATATCCAGTACAATTATAAATGTACACTTATAAACTAAAGATTTATGAAAATGAGTATGCACTATCCCGGAATTAATACTTCTTATCAAATATTCATTGTATTTCTGCTGCTATTACTCAATACATATACCGTTTTCGCTCAATTTTCTATTCCGGATCAACCGAAACCCTTGGGTATTGCAATGGAAAATTATGAATATCCGTATCAGGTTCACTTTCTGCCGCTAACCATCGAAGGACAAGATGTTCGATTGGCTTTTATGGATATTCAGCCTGTGGATAAAGCGAACGGTATGACTGTAGTTTTAATGCATGGCAAAAATTTCTTTGGAGCTTACTGGAGTGAAACGATAAAAAAACTGTCGCAAGAAGGGTTTCGGGTAGTTGTTCCTGATCAGATTGGATTTGGCAAATCATCCAAACCGCTGATACACTACAGTTTTCACAGAATGGGAAACCACACAAAAAAACTTCTGGATACTCTTGGTATTGAAAAAGTTGCTGTTGCCGGGCACTCAATGGGTGGAATGGCCGCTGCACGTTTTACCTTGATGTATCCGGAGAGGGTGACCCATCTTATATTGGAAAATCCGATAGGCCTTGAAGATTATCGCAGATTAACACCCTGGATATCACTGGAAGAAATCTATAACAGTATAATTGCAACAACATATGATAGAATTCGCAATTATCATGAATCCTATTATGTGGAGTGGGACGAAGCCTATGATGAATATGTTCAGGTGCATTATCGTTGGACTTTCAGCGGCGACTATCCCCGCTTAGCTTATGTATCGGCACTTACTTCACGAATGATATACGAACAACCTGTTATTCATGAATTTCAGGATATAAAACGGCCGGTTCTTCTTATAATTGGCCTTGAAGATCGTACAGCACCCGGCAGTGGAAGAGCCGAACCTGAAATTGCCCGGGCTATGGGATATTATCCGGATTTAGGCAAACAAGCTGCAGAATTAATCCCGGATGCTACTCTAATTGAACTAAAAAATGTAGGACACACGCCTCATTTTGAAGCAAAAGAAAAATTCCACGACGCCTTGCTTCATTTTTTAATACCACAATAGAATCTTTCATAAATTTTAATTTTGCATAAGTCCTTTAGTTAAGCTAAAATCAATGCGGTGTCGGAACAGGTAAAAAACAATTAATATGGATGAAAAAGCAAAAGAATACTGGAGAAGGAATCTGAGACTGCTTGCAGCTCTCTTGTCTGTCTGGTTTTTGGTTTCCTATGGATTTGGTATCCTGCTTGTTGATCAGCTCAACTATATTCAGTTTTTCGGTTTTAAACTTGGGTTCTGGTTTGGCCAGCAGGGATCACAATATGTGTTTGTTATCCTCATATTTATCTATGTGTATAAAATGAACCGTCTCGACAAAGAATTTGAGTTTGATGAATTATAAAATCAGGCCTGTAACCTGTTGCTTATCAACTAATCTGCAAAACCTCATTTAACTTATGGATATCCAGACGTGGACATTTATTATCGTCGGATTAACATTTTTGCTGTACATTGGTATTGCCATTTGGTCGCGCGCCGGTACAACCAGTGATTTTTATATTGCGGGTAAAGGGGTGCATCCGCTGGCAAACGGTATGGCCACAGCTGCCGACTGGATGTCGGCCGCCTCGTTTATTTCCATGGCCGGACTGGTTGCTTTTATGGGCTACGACGGTTCAGTTTATCTGATGGGCTGGACAGGCGGTTATGTGTTGCTCGCCCTGCTGTTAGCCCCCTATCTGCGTAAATTCGGTAAATTTACAGTCCCCGACTTCGTAGGCGATCGTTTCTACTCTTCACCCGCGCGGATGGTGGCCGTGCTGTGTGCCGTGTTTATATCCTTCACTTACGTAGCCGGACAAATGAGAGGTGTGGGTATTGTATTTTCCCGTTTTCTGGATATTGGAATTACCGAGGGAGTTATCGTTGGAATGATTATCGTTTTTTTCTACGCTGTGCTCGGCGGTATGAAAGGCATCACCTATACGCAGGTGGCTCAATACTGTATTCTCATATTTGCCTATCTGGTACCCGCTATATTTATTAGCAT
>JBHJOO010000169.1:0-5599 GCA_050329675.1 Balneolaceae bacterium | reverse complement strand
TGCAAGGAGACCGAATTTTAAAGAAGCGCCATAGGCGCGGCATCATTCGAACTCTGAATTCAACCTCCCTCATAAAATTCAAACAGATAGTCTGAGTCGTATTCAATAGTAAACTTCTTCAGGAACTGAATATATTCCTCTTTAAACGTTCGATGTTTGTGGTGCTCTTGTTGATTTTCGATATATCGCACCTATGGTGCTCCCATTTTTCATGCTCGCTCTTAACCCATGGCCACCGCTGCGCATTGACCATGGGCTACGGATATGGCGTTCCGTAGCGGGACTGTCATGATCTGAGTCATTTGGTATCATTGCTTTTTAGTATCCATCAGGACCGAAAATGCCATTCGCAGACAGGTGGGAATGGAAGGCAGAACAAGAAGCTTATCCAGTTATTAAACTAATGGTTGTAGCACTACAGAGCGTTGTTTAATGATAATTGAAGTTGATTTTTAAGATTTTGCGGAAGTTGAGTTAAACCCGCCACGCCATGTGGGACGCCGAAATTACATTATGGCGCCATCGCCGGGACGCTTCAAGGTGGTTATTAAATTAACAATCCGCCTCCTGCAGATTCTCATCCCAGCACCGACGGGTACCGTCTTTTTCGATAAATCCCTCTTTTGTCTCCAGGTTCCAGAGAATTCGAATCAGGCTGTTGGTTTCAACATTGTTCAGTTCAAAATGGAATTCTTCATTGGTTTGATCGAATTGCCAGTAGGCATCCGATCTTGCAGAAATATTGAGTGCATCGATTCTGATGCGGCGCTGTGATTCATTTACCCTCTCCCATGTAAGTACCGGTTCACCAAAAATACCTTCCCTGTCAAATGATGAGCTTCCCGAATTGTTTCGAAGCTGATCGATCGGATTTTCAAAGGATGACCGGGAGGCATCAAACACGGCATCTCTGATGATTCCGCCCGAAAAGCTCCATTCACCTCTTGCACCTCCGTCAAATGTAAATCCTTTCAGTTTTTCAATGACCGTATCCAGGCCAAAATTGCTTAAACTGTCGGGAATAATGTTGGCAAGGTCGGATGTGATACTCCATTCCACCTCACCATCTGCCGGCTGATTCACGAACCTCGCCGTAATGGTAAATTCTTGCAGGAACAGATCCGGTACTACAAATTCCGGAAGGTTCTGCAACCCGTCGAACTCATGACTCACTTCCCACACAAATTCATTGTTAATGAATTCCGGCTCAGTCTCTTCGGCAAGTTCAAAATAGAAGCTGGCCTGTAATGGACGGGTTGTAAGGATTCGCAGAGATTCTTCCATCAGGCCTAAAGCTTCAGAAAAGGCGGTATCTGTTGTATCCTCTGTGGCACCAGCAGTTCTTGCCATTGCAAACTCACCGGTTAGATCCGCCGCTTCAAATGACGGGAACGCCGGTACATCCGGAATCGCCTCTTCACCGGAAAGGCTGTCTGAACAAGAGACGATTAACATTGGCATAATAAGAATCATAGTGGCAAAGTATGGCCTTTTATTTAAGTTAATCATGGTCTTTTCTTTTTTTGTTTTGCATTTCATTTTCTTGCCCGTATCACCCATTCTTGGAGCCCACCGCAAAAAAAGCGGGGAACGCTTAAAGGTGGACATTTACTAACACTCTATATCTTCAAAATTATCATCCCAACAATTTCTTTCGCTACCTTCTTTCTCCAGATAACCCGCACCGGTTTCCATATTCAGGAAGATATCCATTCTGCTTTCTTCCCCGACATTCACCAGGTCAAACCGGAGTTCAGGGCCGTTTTGCTCCAATTGCCAGCTTATATCAAATAAGGTTAGAGCTGATGATGAAAATCCCTCGATCGATTCTTTGGATTCGACCCGGATCGTTCGATCAGAATCACCGGCCCTATCCCAGGATATCTACAGATCCCGAAGTCTTTTGCGAGTTAATTGTGAGTTTTCCGTTAATTCCATTAACAACTCAGGGTCCGGATTATCGTTCATTTGGAAAAGAATAACTCCAAAATCGTTTTCCGGAAGTGTAAACCCGTCGGAAACCCACTCTCCCGAGTTCCCGCTATTTAGATTCCCTCCTTTCAGGACAATACTTTCATCTATACCTGCAAACGGTGATATCCGAATAGCTTCCCATTTTACACTACCTGCGATGTTATCAGTTACATCTGCCATAATCATCCACTCCAAATTCGGTGAATCCGTCTCAGGAAATCCCAAATCCTCCGGCCGGATGAACCATGTAAAGACTCCATTTTCAAACTCCGGGTCTGACTGTTCTGTAAATTCAAAAACTTCAGAACTTAGCTCAACAATTCCGAACAACAACAGGGTTTCTTCGATCATGGGCAAAGCCTGCAAAAAAGCTTGATTTGAAGAATCTGCTGCTGAGGAAATAGTATTTAAATCAACATATGCATTGGTTACGCTGATGGCTTCGAAAGACGGCGCTTCCGGTATATCGGGCAAAATTTCTGAATCGGAACAAGCCGTGATCAGAACGCATGATAAAATGACAACTCCAAAGAAATAAAAGTTATTTAATGGTTTCATATCGATCGGGTTTGTTAATGAATAAACAGATGAGAGCTGCAAGAGAGAGTATGTCTCATAACTGCCTCCTTGATTTGGTTGAATGTTTTATTAATAAGCATCAGCATAAAACTGACACCTCTCTTGCTATGATTACAAGTAAAACAGGCTTTTTGTAACGATAGCTTTTTATAATTAAAATAAATTCACAAAAATAATTTGTAACAAAATTGTAAAATTATGAAAACTTGTATCACTCTATACTGATTATTCTGCTGTTAAAGCATTAATAGCTTAAACTAATTTTTTGTGAAAGACGGCTTATACAATCCATTGCATATAATTTTTTTCTACACAGCCATTGCAAGGCCTTGATACGTTCGCGACGTGGGAGTAGATTATGCAAGGCTGCTGTCAATCAATAGAAAAATTCCTCCGTAAATAGGCCATACTGGCGAAAAGCTATCAGCCCTCTTTGCGTTCGGATTGAATTTACTTCATAGCTGACGCGCGGTACACACCCCTGAATTACATTAACCCACCTGGCGGTGTTTAATGTAATTCGGTCCCCTCTCGAGAGGGGACGGTTTTTATATTGCCAATTAACCGCCACGCTTGGAGGTCCCCCGCAAATGCAGCGGGGCACGCTTCAAGGTGGCTGTTATCAGCTTGCCTTTCTTGCGGCTTCGGCTTTGTGGATGCCGCTTCGGTTTACGTGGCCCACATATTTGCCGATGATTCGCACTTCCTCGAATACATCAGGTTCGATGGTGATGTCATCATACTCTTCGTTGGCGGGTTCGAGGCGAAGGCCGTTGTCATCATAAAAAATCTTTTTCAGACTGGTCTCACCGTTGTACAACACCGCCCCGATATCTCCGTCTTTAATGTCGGCATCCATCAGCAGAACAAAATCGCCGTCGTAAATGCCGGCATCCTTCATGCTCATGCCCGAGACACGAAGGGCAAACATTTTGCCAATATTGGGAAAAAGGATATCCAGGGTAATGTTTCCAAGGTCTGCTTCAACGGCTTCCTGCAGGTAACCGGCTGCAATCAGCCCGCGAACAGGAATACCGGATGACTTTCTTTCTTCTATCAGATGATTCTTATCCGGATGTAAATCATATTCATCATCATCGCCTTTTATAAGGTATTCTTTTTTCAAAAGAGCTTGTATATTCTGCGTTACACTGTTGGGCGATTTGTAATCGAATTCTTCGGCAATTTCCCTGTAGGTTGGCCATACATCGTGTTCAGATTTATAGCCGACAATAAAATCAAAAAATTGCTTTTGCTTACGGGTTAATTGTGTATTGTCCATAGTTTTTACATAGTGTATAATATATGTGTAAGAAACAAATAATTTTAATAACAGGCAACCTATTTCAATTATCAAATGATTTATAAAATTTCAGTTTTATTTGCAGCATTCACTGTTCTCTTTTCAGCATGCAATTCATCAGACAACCGGCGGGGAAAGCCGTTACAGAAAGCAGAGGTTTTTTTACAGGATTATCCCGGGCTCTATCAGGCTGTTTTGAGCAGGGATTCAGATGCGCTTTCTGATTTTCTGAATCACGAAAATGAATATGTCAGGAGTACAGCATGGCGGGCTCTGGCTAAAACCCCTTTTGAAAATCCCGGTGATTTTGTACATCTGGCAAAAGAACAGGATACGGATGAAGCCTGGTTTGCAGTTTCATTCCACCCGGCTGAACCCGGTTATCTGAGAGAACTTGAAGAACTGTGGACAAACGGTGATCTGCAAACCGGGCCTGTCTGCCGGTATTTTTCGGTACATGGCGACAGGCAGACCATTGATATTTTGATGAATGAACCCTTGAAGCTGCATTCCGAAAAAGAATGTGCTTTTGCAATTGGTAAAATTCTGACCAGGGAAAAAATACGCGAAATTGAAATGCAGGGAATTATTAAACTTGCCCTGGCATCCGATTCGGAAGAAATCAGAAAAAGAATCCTTTACGGATTTTACCGGAGCGGCCTGAATACATATACGGAAAATTCAGGTTATTCTTTTTTTGCATTGCAGGAGTGGATTACAGCCGGTAGAGGTGAACAGGCCGGGACAGATCAATACATGGTGCGCATATTGGGTGAAGATGGGTTATTGGCGGTTTCATCAGCCTGGCCCCTGGAGAAATTGCAAGAAGAACCGCAGCTGGCTGTGGAAATGGCCCGCGTTTTTTACAGGGTTGATCATTACCGGAATGAACATCACGATATTCTTATGAAATTATTGAACCACAAAAATCCTCATGTGGTTATTCAAACTCTTGATGCATTGATAACGGTTGAAGGGATTCCGGATACCATTCTTTTTTTTGTTGAAAATGAATTTACAAGGAAAACGAGAAATGCCGAAATTTTTATCTCTTCACTGAATCTTTTGACGAAAAATGAGATTAGCCCGGCTCCCTACATCCGGCGTCTTGAAAATTTTATGGAAAGGAATGTGTACCTGACAGAACGCGCCCTACCCATTTTCAGAGATATAGATACGTTACCCCAGCATATTATACGGATTCAAAATCTTGTTGAACGCGGAGGGGTAGCCGGGCGGCATGCCATCAGGACCCTACACAATCTCTGGACGGGGCTGAGGGCAGATGAAGCGATGCGAAACAGATTCAGAGCAATTATAAGGACGGTTTTCGAAATAAAAGACCGCAGTATGACCTATGCCGCCGAACCGCTTCTTATGGATGAGTCTCTCTTTCAGGATCGTGATTTTGAATTGCTGAAAAAAAACATGACGGGATATTCTCTGCCTGAAGATATCGAGGTGTACCAGATGTTTGCCCGTGTGTTATCGAATCGTTTCAGGGAACAATCTGCCGGCCTGGTTGATTCACTGGCATCGGCCGGTTATCCGCCGTTGAACCGGACACTCAGCGAACTGGGATGGAATGTTGAAATGACCGGGGAAAGCCAGTCGTTTCGTGAACCGGACTGGAAGCAGCTTTACGAAATGGGAACCCGGCCTTACTGGATTCTGGAAACAGAAAAAGGTAAAATCGAAATCAAACTGGATCCATTTTCAGCACCTGCCACCGTTTCGGCCGTT
>JBHJOO010000506.1:0-5768 GCA_050329675.1 Balneolaceae bacterium | reverse complement strand
AACAATGGCAATGGCACATTTACTGATGTTTCAAAAGAAGCAGGCCTGAATGTTGCCGCCCGTGGGATGGCAACTGCATGGGCCGATTATGATAACGATGGGTGGATCGACTGCCTGATTACCACCTATGGCGAAAACCTGCTTTTCCGGAATAATGGCGATGGTACGTTTACCGATGTTTCAAAAGAAGCAGGCATGAGCGGGATACATGGCTTCTGGGCAGGAGCTTCCTGGGGTGATTATAATCTGGACGGGCATCTGGATCTGTACATAACCGGATATGTGGAATATTTCGAAATTCCGGTCACAGATGAAATCGCAAACCTGCAGGAACCCCCTTCCATCAATCCCTCGGTATTTGAACCACATCAAAACCTGCTCTACAAAAACAACGGCGATGGCACTTTTACCGAAACTGCTGCAGCTTCCGGTGTGGCAAACCCCGGGGGAAGAAGCCTTCAATCGATCTGGATAGATATCACCCTTAATGGATATCCTGACCTTTATGTAGCCAATGATGTATCGGATAATATGCTTTACAGAAACATGGGTGACGGTACATTTATGAATATCAGCCATCCGGCAAAAGTTGCGGATTATCGCGGGTCTATGGGTATTGCCGCGGGTGATTGGGATGGCGATGGTGATATGGATTTATTTATCACACACTGGATTGCGCAGGAAAATGCACTTTACAACAATCTGCAAAATGAGGAGTCAACTTCCGGTATGATATTTTTCAGGGATGATGCCGACCGTTTGGGACTTGGACAGTCGTCTCTCAGTTATGTTGGCTGGGCTACTTTCTTTTTTGATTTTGACAACGACGGGCGTCCGGACCTGTTTGTTTCCAACGGGCATACCAATCAGAGACAGGATCAGCCAACAGCTCTTGTCGGGATGAACGATCAGCTATACTGGAACAGAAACAATGAAGAAGGGTTTTATGAGATATCTTCAATAGCCGGTGATTACTTCAGTAAAAAATTGGTGGGCAGGGGCGGAGCATATGCCGATTATAACAACAACGGCAACCTGGACCTTGTAATCAACAATCATAACGGTCCTGCCGTATTGCTCGAGAATCAGACCGAAACCGATTATAACTGGTTTCAGGTTTCACTTGAAGGAACAGCAAGTAACCGATCAGCGATTGGTGCAAGAATGCGGCTTATTACCTCTGCTGGTATTCAAATCAGGGAAGTTGGTTCACAACGGTCTTATCTCTCCCAAAATAGCCTGGTACAGCATTTCGGCTTGAAAAATGAAACTTCGGTTGATACACTCGAAATCATCTGGCCGGGAGGCGGGAAACAATCTTTTGAAAATCTTCCCGTAAATCAGCGTATTCATATTGTAAAAGGACATAAAGATTTTATTCCCATGTAAAATGAAAAGATTTCATCTCATTACTTTTGGAGCGATTCTTATTTTGTTCATCTTCGCATTTGTGTGGAAGAATTCCGGAGACTTTTATAGAATTCACGAACCAGATGATTCGAGCCGGGCTTCAGAGATAAATGATGATCAGCAATTCTGGAGCCATTTTAACCGGGCGGAAGAACTGCGCCAGGCAGGCGAATACCGGGCTGCCGCTGCAAGATATACCGATGCTCTCAAGATCAACAAAAGCCATGAAGGAGCTTTGTACAATCTGGGGAATGTTAACCTATTCCTGAAGAATTTTGAACAAGCGGAAGAAAACTGGCTGCAGCTTGTCGGGTTAAATCAATCATCGGCAAGGGCATGGCTTCAATTGGGCACTCTCTACTTTTGTTTGGATAATAAAAATTCACTCTTTAATCCGGAACGGGCCGCAGATCATTTCAGTCAGGCTTCTGAATTAAGCCGTGAAGACACTGGCCCGAGACTGCATTTATCCAAAATTGCCATTCTAAATAATCAGTACAATAAAGCCGTCGAAGAACTTGAAAGTGTGATTTCTCAAAATTTTATGAGTTACCAGTCACTTTTTTTGAGGGGATATCTTTATTGGATTAACGGTGAATCAGAGTCAGCATTTAAAAAATTCAAAGAATCGGCAGAACTTTACCACAATTTGAGCCATATCACCCTGCATGGCGAAGGAGGCACAGCTGCCGGAGCAAAGGCGATGTTGTACGAAGAAATGTTCTGCGACTTCATGGGGAACAGAATTTCGGCAATACTTGAAAATCAGGCCCAAACAGTTCCGGAGAAACTGTTTCGCCAATTTGATGATGAGCTCAATGAATGGAGAAACAAATCACTGAAATTGTCGGCCCGGCAGGCCTGCTAATCAGGACGATACGATATCCCCCGTGTTGTCTACGCCTTGATCATGAATCGGTTATTTATCATTACTTTTCTGACATCGAATAATTTTATTTGTGCAAGATGTGACATTCCAGTCCGTCCTGCGCCAGCACAATTCATCCGACGAAATAACCATCAGATCCCATATTACCGGCTCTCCATTATCTGTTAAACGGGTTTCCCCTTCAATCTGAGCCCGAACAAAGCGGGGTTGAACTTCCTGAATATTGTATAGAAAATCAGATTGATATTCGTTTTCATCTGTCTGCAAAGGCTGCTCGGGATAGCGAAGCAAAAATTTAGATTTATCGGGAGAAGCAGATATAGTGAAATATCGGTTGGTACATGGTTCATCGGTATGCTCCCAATCCCAATCACCTTCAATAGTTTCCAGTACATCAATACCACTTGAAATCTCATCAATCTCATATATCTCTGAATTCAAGATCATCCGCTGAAGCTCTTCGATATTCTCCAGAACTTTTTTCTGACCAATCTGCATACCCTTTTCTAACAAAAACGGGGTTTGGGTTGCATATTTGTAGCCTGTTTCAGATTTGAAGAAGCGAATCAGATCCAATAGCTCATCCTCGGTGAATACCTCTGAATATATCCAGGCGTATTCATCTTCGAGCACTTCCCAGCTTAAATAAGTCAGTATAAAATCTTTTATCACACCTTGATATAATTCAAGGCCCGGGTTTTGAGCAACCAGGTTATTTATTGTTACTTCAATGGATCTTTTAGTTATTTGCTCTGCCTCCATAATTCGAAGCAGGTCTTTTGCTGTTTCAAATTGTCTTTCCGAAATTTCCTGCGCTGAGAGACCGGCCATACTTATCAACAGTATGACTATCATGGAGCAGAATGTCTTCATATGGATGGATTTCAATTAATGAAAGTAAAATATACTAATTTAATATTAGCTTGATAATATAATATAAGTATCAAAAAAAAACAGGGATGCTTCTTTTTTTCCGGGAGATTTTGGCTCAAGCTTTCATCAAACTACCTCAAGCTCATGGAATATTCCTTCCAGCCGTTCCCGCTGCTTGTAAACCTCCATCTTCAACGATTCAAGATTTTCGCCATCATAAGGCTCAGAATGTGCAATTTTAAGGCATACATCCATTCCATGGTTCAGATTATCCCTCATTTTGTTTAGCGTTTTCAACTGTCCGCTATCTGAACCAACCTGATCGAGTAAATTTTCAATATAGTCAACATACATTACCATTTCACGGGCAAACATGTGTGGCCGGCTTTCCGGAACAAGAGAAGGGCCGCGGCCATAAATATGATCTGTCATTTCATCCAGGCTGTAGGTTCGGTTAAACCAGGCAAGATTGGAGCCGGGGCAAACGGATTGCCTGCCGTAATCCGGTTTCCGGATACCCAAGCGGATTAAGGCTCCTGCACCGAGGTTTGTACATAGACATGTTTTTTCCAATACACCTGTTTTCTGTTTTTCTTTTTCAATTACATTCAGATCACTCTCTTCAATCTGACTGATTTTTAAAAGCTGGTACTGGCTCGAAGCTGTACAAATCGGATTTTCCGTAAATTCAGTATTAGAGACCAAAAATCCTTTCGGGCACTTTGAACCCGGTTTGCCTTCATCCACCTTTTTGCGTGTATAATTTTGTGAACCAGAACCGCGAACATTATTAAAAGGAATACCAAATGGTGATACATTACTCAGATAAAAATCATCCTGGCCGGCATTTTCGAGCAGCCTTGTCGTTTCCTCATCCACACAAGTTGCTTCCGGAACCAGGAGAAAAGGGGTTCCCCATCCTGTTCCATCCACTCCAAAGTCATTTAAAAGCCTGCGCATCTCTCCATTTGTGCCAATTCCACCCTGAACTGTAACTGCAGGCGAGGACTCTTCGGAAGAAACCTCCGGGTAATCCCATCCCTGCGATTCATAAAACTGTTGTATCATCGGCCGAAAAGTTTCAGCAAGCTGCTCTCGTTTTTCACGAAATTCATGCAACAATACCGGTAAGAGTTGCCCTTCGGAAGGAAAAGCATGGCCGCCACAATTCAGGCCGGATTCTATACGGAACTCACTCACTTCAAGGCCTTTCTTTGCCAGAAATTTTCCCTGAATCAGTGCTGACCGGAAATCACTCACTTTTAAGATTATTTTCTTTTTCAGCTTGCCGGTACTGTCTCTGTAAAAATCCCTGAACTCTGAAAGATAATTGTAAAGCCGGGGATTAAATCCGGCTGATAAAACCAATGAGGATGTAAGAGAACTGTTTGCAAACCCTCTCAAAGAAGCACTTGCATCACTGTATTCTGCAGATAATGGTTTTTTGTCGCTGTCAAGCCTTAGTGCATCAACCTTCGCCATAATATTTACATCAATGGAACCGGGACGCATAGCATTCGTTAAATCCCGAATATCTTCATTTCTAACTTCACCATTTGCCAGTGAAGCAATCCATTCATAGCTTTTTTTAAGCGGATTCGTATCCGGCAGCAGTGAAAAATACCGGTCCTTTTCCGTACCGTTAAAGAGCGACAGTACTTTTAATTCCTCGAATTTCTGCTGAACGATTTCCTGAACAGTTTCAAGATAGGCAGTAATTCTTTTTGCCCGGCCGTCTTCTGCCGATCGCGGGATATTTTTATATGGAAGTTCAAATAATTCCGAATAATATTTTCGGATGCTTTCTAAAAGCTGATCATCTACAATGGAGATGACTGAATTGATTCCGAGGTGTGCAACGCGGATGGGACTGTCTGCCGAATGGCCAAGGCCCATTACAGGGATGTGGAATTGATGCTGATTTTGAAACATGGATAATTCTTTAGAAAATTTATGAAAAAGGTTTTAAAGTATATAAAATAAGAATAAATTTAAAGATAAAATACTCTTTTATATTACTAAATCAAACCCATTATATGAACAGATCAAATGAAAAAAAGAGGTCTTGGGCGGAGCCGTATAAAATAAAAATGGTAGAACCGGTTCGTATGACAACCCGAAATGAGCGCAAAAAAGCTATTCAGGAAGCAGGATACAATACATTTTTACTGTGCTCACGTGATGTATACATTGATCTTTTAACCGATAGCGGAACATCGGCCATGAGCAATTACCAATGGGCCGGTATGATGATGGGTGACGAGGCTTATGCTGGCAGTGATAATTTCTATCATCTGGAAGAAACAATACGCAAGTATTATGGATACCGCTATATGGTACCTACACATCAGGGAAGGGCAGCCGAACATATTATCTCACGCCTGATGATCCGTAACGGAGATATCATTCCGGGTAATATGTATTTTACAACCACAAAGCTTCATCAGGAGCTGGCAGGTGGTAAGTTTGTGGATGTCGTAATTAATGAAGCTCATGATCCCGAAAATGAACATGGTTTTAAAGGAAATGTAGATCTTGATAAACTGGAAGATTTGATTAAAAAAAAGGGTGCGGACAAAATCCCCTATATCTCCAT
>JBHJOO010000472.1:0-3008 GCA_050329675.1 Balneolaceae bacterium | reverse complement strand
ACCGAGAGATAACAGCGGGCTTTTGATTTCAAAAGCGGGCAATTGAGGAATAAGCTCTTTCGGAGAAAAAATATTCGGCCGTTTGCCAAGATACATGGATAGATCCGTAACCATTTTTTCACGTAAATAATCGAGCGGCGGATTGGTTACCTGGGCAAAATTTTGATAAAAATAGTCAAAGAATGACCGTGGCTGATCGGAAAAAATTGCCGGACGAGCAGTATCACCCATCGATCCGATCGGCTCTTTGCCTTCAGTGATCATTGGTACAAGCATGTTATCCATATCTTCACGGGTATAATTAAAAAGGTGAAGATTGGATTTGGACCTGTCGGTTTCGGTAACAGGCTGTTCGGGAAGAAGTTCAAGCCTGTGTTCAAATGCAGCGTCATAATTTTCTCTTGAATAACTGGGATCCCTGAAGTGGATTTTTCCCGTATCCAAATCCATCTTAATCCCATTACCTGCATGAAGCGATCCCTTTGACAATATGCTTTCATCATCCACTTTAAAAGAACCGGCTTCAGAGCATACATAGAGATTATCTTTTGTAATCATCCAGCGGCACGGCCTGAACCCATTTCTATCGAGCCTTGTACCAATGGACGATCCGTCAGAATAGGATATCATAGCAGGGCCGTCCAAGGGTTCCATAGCACGGCTCCAAAACTTGTAAAATGTATTTTCCACATCAGCGGGGGGAATCATGATTGCAAGAATATCTTCCACAAACGGAATACTACTCCTGAAATTCAATGCTTCAACCATTTCATTCAGGCTCCCGGAATCACTTATCTGTTTTTTGGTTAACAATTCATCAACCCTCAATCCAAGATACTTTTGCCGGGAAAGCGCCCATGAACGATTGCCTGTAATCGTATTGATTTCACCATTGTGTGCAATAATCCGAAATGGCTGAGTTTTATCCCAGGATGTTTTGGTATTTGTTGAAAAACGCCGGTGAAATAATACAAATCTTGTTTTGAATTCCGGATTTTGCAAATCCAGATAAAATTGATCGAGTGCATTGGCTTTTGTTAATGCTTTGTAAACAATTGTTCTGGCAGAAAGTGAAGTAAAATAGAATTCACGGACAATACCATTTTCTCTCAATTTGGTGCGTGTCATTTGTTTAGCCGTGTACAGAAGCTTGTCAAATGACTGGTCGGTTCGGGTGTGGGCGGGCCGTTCAATAAAGGCATGCAATATATAGGGCATTGATGAACGGGCATCCTGGCCAAGCACATCCTGATTGACCGGGACAATTCGATAGTCAAGAACTTTCAGGCCATAAAATTCAAAAGTGTTTTCAAATACTCTTAGGGCTTTTCTTCTTCTTGCACTGTTATGAGGAGTGAATAGAGTTGCTACGGCAATTTCATTTTTATTGTGGCCAAAGAGTTCGAACGGTATGTCTGTCATTATCCCGGCTCCGTCACTTGAAACCTGGTCGGCACTGCAAGCACCACGGTGTTCAACGCAGCAAAGCGCCTTTAATGCCTGTTTAAGATTTTCGTTGGATGCTACGTTATTCCTGCTTGCGATAAACCCCACGCCACAGGATGATTTTTCAATATTTTGAAAAAAATTCTTACTATTCATTTGTTAAAATAATTTATTTCACCCGTAAATATGTTTGTATATGTGAACCATATTGATTGATCACAAGATCAGTGAATGGCTGGGTTCATTTAAAAGTGGATGTTTGGTAGACATCCCCGGCTCATCATACACTAAAAAAGTTGCAAACCTTTTTGTCAGTTTTGTTCAATTCTCAATCTTATCCGACTAATGTGAAAGATTGACATTTCTAAATAAGTACATTTTTTTTGTCTATGACAAAAATAATTTAATTGGAAGCGCTTTTTATTGTAAATTAATTACATATAGCCGATTATTTCTTAATTAGTAGTTTAAAAAAGATATAAATGGTTAATAAAATTTCATTTTAGCTTCAATTTTTTTTAAAAGCGCAATCTGGCAAGTACACCCACATCTGTCCGGCGATTCCCATCAATTTGGTTTAATCCACTGCTGATTACATTCCGGTTTTCGAAAAGTGATGATGCGATTTTACCCTGAACATCCAGGTTATTAAAAAAACTGTATTTAACAACCAGATAAATTCGTTGTCCCTGATCAAAAAGAGCCGTATTTGAAAAAACATGAAGCAAATCGCTTTCAAACTGGAATATCCTTGATTGAAAGCCATCCGTATCAAAAAGTGTAATTCGTGCGTCAATTTGCAGATTTGATACTGGGGTGATTCGAATATCCTGGTAAAACAGGTATCCCTCTGAAACAGAATGATCGGCTGTCTTGCTCTGTACCCATTCAAATCGAGATTGTAAACGAACGGCATTTGTTGCCTGGTAACTGAAATTCAAACGTAATCCGGTTCGACTATTTTTGCCGGTAATTCTGATTGAGCGCCCAAAGCTGTCTGTTGATGTAAATTCATCATCCCGTGATTTACTTCTGCCAAGTACATATATGTTCAGCTCCCGGGTGGGATTATATTCAGCAAATGCAAGCCAGTCGAAACCGTTAGTAGCTTGTGTCGTTCCAAAGCGGGGTGCGGGAAAATGAAATTGATCAGCGTATCCGGCAAATAGCAGTTTTGAATTGATCGGTTGTCTGATCCCAAAATAAAATCCCTCTTCATTTTGAGGTATCCCCGACTGTTCACCAAATGCGGAACCAAAAATGGATTGAAATTTCCGCCCATATTTACGATATAAAAGGACAATCTCCGTGCTGAATTCAGGCCTGATTCTTAAACCGGAGATGATTCCGAATCCTTTATTATCCGTGATACCAGACTCCCCAAAAAATTGAAATGAGTGTAGTGCTAATTGATAATCAAATGATAATGCAGTTAAGGTCCTGCCGCTAAAACGGTGTTTTTGGTGCAGTTGCGTACCGGGGTCTATCTGTTTATCAAATTCATTTTTGAAACCTCCGGCACCAATCAATCCGAAGGGCAGCTGCAGGCGAACCCGGCCGCC
>JBHJOO010000166.1:0-5405 GCA_050329675.1 Balneolaceae bacterium | reverse complement strand
GTAAAGATTAATTTATAAATGATACCCATTTAACGGTAATCCCCGAATTGTCAGGTTTCAATACGTCTCAATAAAGATAAGATTTTAATAAATAATCTTTCACCTGTTCGCCGCCTGGTAATCATCAATAAAGGTCAGAACCTCATTCAAAGCGGCATCCTGAATTACCGAAATCTGATCAAGCGAAACGATGCCAACCATGCCCGATTCCCAGGTACTGGCTGTAGTTTGCAAATCACGGTTCAGGCTTAGTTTTACCGGCTGATAGAGCCTGAGTTCAACCGAGAATGGAATCAGGCCGTTGTCAAGTTCCATCATATTGATGTGCATATATAAAAAAGGAACATCTGCAGATGACCTGACCTCTTCATCGGATACATACCGGATATTATTTTTAACCAGTTCGTTCACAACGGCCTGGCGAATTGTGGTTGGAGTCAGATCCTGATTGCTGACTACAGTCCGGCTGCCTTCAAGGTTTGCGGTAAATCCGATTTCCTGGAGCCCTTCGAGCGAAATGCGCTCCCGGGCAACTTCATTTTGTGCAAAAACTTCAGCACATGTAAAAATAAAGGAGATTAAAAGAAGAGGATAAATAACTTTCATGACGGTTTCATCAGTTTTTCCCGGATTTTTGATAACAATTTTTTATAAACGACAGATATAAAAATAACGGGCATTGATTATAACTGTTGTCTGATTAGTGCAAGTGCAAACACAATCCAGCCTGCAATAAAGGCAAATCCGCCAAGTGGTGTAATGGCACCCAGCCAGGATGTATCCGTTAAAGTAAGCAGATACAAGCTTCCTGAAAAAATAAGAATTCCCGCAAGTAGCAGCCAGCCCGACCAGTTCAACAGATGGCTTTCGGGTATATGGAATGCTGTCACCCCGACGATTAACAGGCCAATTGCGTGATAAAAATGATACTCAACAGCAGTTTTGTAAACGGCATAGCGTTCAGGAGTGAGTATATCCTGGACAATATGAGCACCAAAAGCACCAAAACCTACGGCAAGTGCCATGGCAACTGCTCCGATAATTAAAAATAGCTGGGCCATTTATGTATGTGTTTTCGATTGCGGTTCATTCAGTTTAAAAATATCCGTTACAATTCGACTATTTCTGGTACTTCAATAACTATGATGCCTCAAAACCGATATCCTTGTGCGTACCATCACAAAATGGTTTGTTATTGGATGCCCCGCATCTGCATAGTGCCATATTTTTTTCGGTCTGGTAGAATTTATTTTTATCTGTTTGAATTTCGCAGGTGCCTTCTACCAAAACCGGGCCATTTTTCATCACTTTCAGAATCAGCTTTCCATGTGAGCTTTTTTCCGTTTGAGGAAATCTTTCAGAGCCGGAGGTTTCAGGAGCTTTGAATTTGATTTTCTTGTGACTGTTGTCACATGCCGGTTTATTTTTCGATGCGCCACAACGGCAAAGGGCAAAGCGTGTATCCTCTAATATTATGTTACCTTCTGCATCTTGCAGCTGAATGTCGCCATGAAAATATACGGGACCGTTTTTATCAAGTGAGATTCTGTTTTTTGAAGGTGGTTTTTCATTCTGGCTGCCGTCAAGCCGTTCGTATTGAAGAGCACCGGTTGGGCACTTGTGAATAGTGCCGGCTATATTATCCGCAGCATCATTATCAGGCTGCACCCATGGTTTTGCATCGGCATTAAATACAGATGGCAGTCCGCCTGTGCATTCTGCTGCATGAATGCATCGATTCACATCATAGGTTACCTTGATCTTTTCTCCTTTATAGGTGAGTATTTTTTCTTTCATATTTTGAATTTTTTGTGATGGTTTTGTTCAATCGGTTTATTGAATTAAACGGATTTTTCCGCTTTTTAAAAAATATTTTAGGAATTAGTGTAAGGAATAAGGGAATTTTTGTTCATATCATATATAAAGGTTGTGTCTTGTCAGCGATTAGTGTCGGTAAGGTCATGAGGCTGTCCAAAAAGATGTATTTGACTTATGGATGCCTTAATAATTAAAATTTACATCGTGAAATTTCGATTCGCCAGCTGGCGGATTCGTGGTAATAAACTGCCGGTTTTTGCCACGAAGCCACGAAGCAACACGAAGAATTCCTGCTACATCTATTTGAAATTAAACTAAATAATTTAAATTGAGCTGCAGCCAACTATACTTTGTGGACAACCTCATGCAGGCAAAGAGGTTATAAAATGGTGCCTTTGACTGTTTATCCAGAAAAGGGTTACCCACAAACTTACCCATAGAACAATCTTTAACTATTAACCTCAGTTCGATTAATAAATCAGGTTATTAAAATCAACACGTTCATCAAAAAAAGTAAATAAAAATGATCTATCAGGAATTTGAAAACGAAAATAATTGGTCAAATTATAAAATGTCGGGCCGAACGGTTAAGGAGATGCAGCCTGACGAGCAGCCGCGCGAAAAAATGATGCGATACGGAGCAGAGAGCCTTTCGGATGCGGAGCTGCTTGCCATTTTACTGCGTACCGGCAGCCGGGAATTGAATGTGATTGAAACCTCACAAGCTCTGCTTGAACATTTTAACGGTCTGCGGCAGATTGCCCGAAAAAACTGGCAACAGCTGCAGGTTATTCCCGGTATTGCAAAAGTTAAGGCTATTACTCTTGAAGCGGTATTTGAATTATCAAGAAGAATTCAGATGGCATCACTTGGCGACCGGATAACCATTCACGCACCGGAGGATGTGGTTGCCTATTTTTCACCAAGGCTTCGTGACCTGACAAAAGAAGTTTTTTTGGTTGCTTTTCTGAATGCGGCAAAAGTATTAACCGGATTCAAAAAAATAAGTTCAGGTGGCAGTACGGCAACGATTGTTGACCCTAAGGATGTTTTCCATCACGCTATTTTGAATGATGCCCACTCCATAATTTTGCTTCACAATCATCCTTCAGGTAATAACAGGGAATCGAGGGCTGATATAAAACTGACAAGGAGAATTCGTGAAGCCGGTATGTTGCTGGGGATTTCTGTTGATGATCATATAATCATAGCCGGGGACGAGTACGTGAGTTTCAGGAAAAAAGGGCTTTTAGTGTAAATCATTTGTAATGATGGTATCAGCCTCAGGTGTTCCCTCTTACATCAATAGCATATGTACCTTTTCCTTTTTCCAGCACATATAGAGGATTGATTTCCATTTCTGTAATTTCAGGATGAAGGTGTGCTATAAAGCTCATTTTTATCAATATGTCTCTGACAGTTTCCATATCGGCCGGTGGCAGATTTCTCCAGCCTTTTAATTTTATACCTGCAATGGTTGAATTTATAAGCCTTTCAGCTTCCAGCCGACAAAGAGGTGCAATGGCTGTTTTTATATCTTTAGAAAGTTCTACATCTGTACCACCCGAGCCAAACAGTACAGCAGGGCCGAACTGAGGATCCTGTTTTATCCCAATAATGATCTCCTGGCCATTTTTAAGCATTTTCTGAACCATCGCCCCTTCAATATCAAATCCGTGTTTCTCAGAGGTTTCCAAAATCTCATTCCATGCTTTCTGAATATCCTGCTCCGTATTCAAATTAATTTTCACACCATCAATATCTGATTTATGTGTAAACTTTCCGGATATCACCTTCATTACCACGGGATACCCGATTTCAGTTGCTGCATCAACAGCTTGTTCAAGAGAGTGAACTGTTTTCTGCCTGACTATAGGGATACCGTATTTTTCCAGGATCTGAAACCATTCTTTTTTCTTAATCAGTGAGGTTATATCCTCCTTCTTGTAATCAATTTTAAATTTTTTTCGGTTTTTTAACATTTCATGCCACTCTTTTCTCTCAGCCATCGCCGAAACTACAGAAGCCGCCCGTTCAGGAAATGATACATTGGGTACTTTTCGCTTGTGCAGTATGGCAAGTGCTTCATCAACAGAAGCTTTTCCCATAATGGAAGCTATTACAGGTTTATCATGAAGTGCTGCTGTTTCTCCTACAACTTCAGCAAGGCTGGCAGGAAGAAACCAATCCTGCGGAGCCTGAATCACGATAACTGCATCAACGTTTTTATCCGCTAACAGGGCTTCGAGAGCAAGTGTATAGGTGGCAGGTCCCGATCCTGCCAAAACATCCACCGGATTACTGCAGTTTGCTGCTTTAGGGAGCCTTTTTTTCAAGTAATTTACTGTTTTAACCGATAGCTCTGAAAGCAGCAATCCTGATTTTTCCAATGCATCAACAGCTAAAATTGCAGGTCCGCCGGCATTTGTCAATACAGCAACACTTCTCCCTTTTGGCAATGGCTGCCAGGCAAGTGCCCGTGCCCAGTCAAACATCTCTTCCATGGAATGAGCTTCCTGGACACCGCACTTTTTAAAAGCTGCCGTGTGAACCTCTTTACTGCCGGCCAATGCTCCGGTATGTGAAGAGACCGCTTTTGCCCCTTTGCTGCTCTGGCCACCTTTCAGAACTACAAATGGTTTTATCTGAGCGATCCTTTCTGCTTTTTCGAGAAAAGCTCTTCCGTCTGAAATCCCCTCAATATAGGCGGTAACCACGCTGGTTTGCGGATCATCCCCAATTACATCAATCATTTCCGTTTCGGTCACATCGATCTGATTGCCCAAACTTGCAATTCTCGAAAAGCCTACACCAGCACCACACGCCCAGTCTATAACAGCAGCAACCATGGCCCCCGATTGAGATATAAAACCTATATCACCCTGATCAGGCATTCCGACGATAAAGGTTGTATTTACAGGTGTATGTGTATCAATGGTACCAATACAGTTGGGGCCGATGATTCTGATCTTATATCTGCCAGCAATTCTTTTTACCTCTTGTTCCAGTTTTACTCCTTCCTTGCCCGTCTCGCCAAATCCACCGCTAATGATAATTGTGTATTTTACTCCGGCTGCTCCGCATTCTTCCAAAACAGACGGAACCGATGGAGCCGGAACTACAATCACTACAAGATCAGCCGGCACCGGAAGTTTATCTATGGACGGATAACATTGAATCTTAAGAATCTCTGAGGCAAATTTATGAACAGGATAAATATTCCCATTGAATTTATATTTCAAAAGATTTCTGACAACCCCGTAACCCAATTTGTGCGGATCTCTTGAGGCACCTATGACAGCTATATTTTTTGGTTTAAAAAATGTTTCAATCATATTCTGTTGATGTATTCCCTTTTTTTAAAGAATTTTTTTAATAAAGGATGTCAATATTTTTCGAATCTGGACTGAAAAAAGCGAAGATATTCCGGTTCATAAACAAACCGAAGGCCTGTAATAGAATTACGGTTTTGGTATACAGCTTCCACTGATTCAGCCACTACATCCATATGAGCCTGAGTGTAGACCCTTCTTGGAATTGTCAATCGAACAAGTTCCAGGTCCGGATAGTTATGTTTGCCTGTTTCC
>JBHJOO010000379.1:0-3671 GCA_050329675.1 Balneolaceae bacterium | reverse complement strand
ACGGAATGATGTCAGCCGGATTATGTTATGTGCTGATGTATTTGTATTTCCGTCCATTTTTGAAGGATTTGGCCTTGCTGCACTTGAGGCCAATGCCTGTTTTCTTCCGGTTGTCGGGTCAAAAATTGATGGCATTACAGAAGCAGTTAAGGATAAGGTAACCGGATTTTTGCATAAAACTGATGACTATAAGTCAATGGCTGAATCCGTTTTAACACTTATTAACAATCAATCACTTCGAAAAAAAATGGGTTTGGCAGGCCGTAAAAGGGCAGAAAAGAATTTTTCATTAAAATTATCGATTTCAAATTTACGCAGGTACTACGATGAATGCCTTGGTTACTCTTAGTGCCAGATTTTATATAACTCCGGATGGGCTGTTGTGGACGCCGAACAAAGCGCTTCAGTATTCATTCTGGACACGTTATTTTGATGTTTACGACGGTATTAAGCTGACTGCAAGAATCAAAAAGGTTACGAAAGCAGCAGATGGATGGTATGTTGTATCCGGCCCCGGAGTTTGGCCGGTCGCTATTCCTTATTACAAAGGCCCGAATCAATATTTGATGAAGATGTTCAGTATTCGCTCAGTGATAAAAAAACTACCTGTAGCATCTGGTGCATTGCACATGCGTGTTCCGGGGATGATTGAAAATTTGGTAACCGCAAAAATAAAAGATCAGCCATACGGAGTTGAAGTAGTAGGTGATCCGTATGATATATTTGCTCCCGGTTCTGTCCGTCATCCGCTCAGGCCATTTTTTCGCTGCTATTTCACAAAAAAAATGAAGGAGATTTGTTACAATGCGGCGGCTGCTGCGTATGTAACAGAATCTGCTCTGCAAAAAAGATATCCGGTACAAAAGGGGTGTTTCTCTACACATTATTCAAGTATTGAATTATCTGAGAGTGATTTTATTGAACGGGCTGGACGTTTTCAAACAAAGCATAAGTCATTCCGGCTTGTCTCTGTCGGTTCTCTTAATCATTTTTATAAAGCACCTGATATTTTAATAGAAGCTCTAATAAGATTGAAAGGCAATGATAAAATTGCGGAACTGGTATTTATTGGTGACGGTATCTATAAAAAACAATTGGAAGAGCTTGTAAACAAGAATGTGCTGGCTGATATGGTTAAATTTAAAGGATATTTTTCCAGAAAAGAAGAAATTCAATCCGAGCTCGATCAGGCAGATCTGTTTATCCTGCCTTCGAGGCAGGAAGGCCTCCCCAAAGCTTTGATTGAGGCGATGGCGCGCGGGCTGCCCTGCATCGGTTCAACTGCCGGGGGTATTCCGGAACTGCTTGGCCGGGATGTACTGGTGCCCCCCGGTGATGCGGAGGCACTGGCCCGGAAAATCGAATGGATGATTTCGAACCCGCAGTTTATGGCAGCACAGTCAAAACGCAATCTTGAAAAAGCCGGGGAGTACACCGAAGATAAACTTCGCAAGAGGCGCATTGAGTTTTACAGCTATGTGAAAGAGAGGACCCTGGAGTGGCAGAAATCAAATTCATTAAAACAAAATTAAATCAAGCCATGAATAAACCGGCCAGGCTTCTCATGGTGAGCACTGTCTCTTCAACGCTTAAGGTGTTTTTAAAGCCTTTTGCAGTTTATTTCCGCAAATTGGGCTGGCAGGTGGACGGCATGGCCAATCCGGATAAGTATGGAGGAATTCCGGACGGGTTTGATCATTATTTTGAGATCTGCTGGTCGCGAAATCCGTTAAACCGCAATAATTACCTGAAGGCTGCCAAACGCGTGAAACAGGTAGTGAAAGACGGAAATTACGATTTTGTTCATGTTCATACTCCCGTAGCGGCTTTTATAACCCGTTTTGCACTGCGTTCATTACGCAAAGCGGGTAAACCAAAAATTATTTATACGGCTCATGGATTTCATTTTCATGAAAACGGCTCAATTCTCAATAATATTCTTTACCGCAATCTTGAGAAGCTGGCGGGAAAATGGACTGATTACCTTGTTGTAATCAATGATGAAGATGAGAAGGCTGCACTTCATCATCGCATAGTTCCGCCGGACAGAGTCAGGCACATACCGGGAATAGGCGTGGATACAAAGTTTTTTAATCCTGATCAGGTGAATTCAAACGATTTGGCAAGTATTCATAAAGAATTCGGACTCAATTCAACAGATCAACTTCTGTTGATGATTGCCGAGTTTAACCGCAGTAAAGGGCATCAGGATGCCATCAGAGCTTTGGCAAAACTGAATCGCCCGGATATTCATCTTGTACTTGCAGGAGATGGAAGCCGGATTCATGAAATGGAAAAACTGGCAGCACGCCTAAGTGTGAAGAGGCAGGTTCATTTTGCGGGATTCAGGAATGATACCCGGACTCTGATCCGGGCATCAACTGCCACCTTGCTGCCATCGGAGAGGGAAGGGTTACCGATGGTTGTAATGGAATCGCTGAGTATGGGAGTGCCGGTTATCGGCAGTAATATCCGGGGTACAAGAGAATTACTGGAAGATGGTTCCGGAATATTATGCAAAACCGGTGATATTGAAAAGCTTGCAGCCGCCATGCAGTGGATTGTGAATCATCCGGAAGAAAGAAGGGAGATGGGCATATTGGGACGAAAGAAAATTAGAATGTACGATGTTGAGAATATTATTAAATTGCATGAAAATATGTATGCTGAAGTTTTGTCATCTAAACGGAATCTATGAAGGACATTGCAATTTTTGGTGCTGGAGGATTTGGAAAAGAAGTTCAAATGTTAATAGAACAGATTAACCAGAAAAGCAATAAATGGAATTTAAAAGGATTTTATGATGATAACATAGAAAAAGGAAGATTGATTAATGAACTACCTGTTTTGGGAAATACTCAGGATTTAAATAAATACGGGTCAGAGATTGGCATAATTGTAGCGATTGCTGATCCGCCGGTTAAAGAAAGAGTAATAAATAAAATTAAAAATAATCATGTTTATTACCCTGTTTTAATACACCCGGGTGTACTTACAGGTAACAGAAAATATTTTTCAGCAGGTGAGGGATCAATCATTACAGCTGGCAATATAATTACGGTAAATGTTGAAATAGGAAGGCATGTAATTTTAAATTTAAGCTGTACTGTAGGCCATGATGTTTGTATTGGTGATTATAGTTCGATCATGCCGGGTGTCCATTTATCAGGTGAGGTTACAGTGGAAAAAGGTGTGTTTATTGGAACCGGAGCAGAGGTGATTAATCAATTAAATTTGGGAGAAAATTCAATTATAGGTGCAGGATCCGTCGTAAATCGTGATATCCCTTCAAACTCTACTGCTGTTGGAGTTCCGGCTAAAGTTATAAAAAAACATAAGAAGACGATTTAGTAAATCCGATTTTCATTAAGAACATTTAATCCCAATTTTCAAAAAGAAGCCCTTCATTATATATAGGCATTTTTAATTAAGTGATTTATTGCGTAACATTGTATTGTTATAAACATCGTATATGAGATGTGGCTAAAGTTTTTAATTTGGCATTTAAAATCGAAATGTCGTTTAGGTTTGTTTAATTCTTTGTGAGAGTGGAGAGGGTGCTGAAATGATAACGAGTATAAATTTAATGATTCTGCTGGGACTGGTAACTGCAATTCTTATCAGTTATTTCTCAATGCCAATCATTTTAAAGGCAACGTCTTTGAAAAACT
>JBHJOO010000073.1:0-6327 GCA_050329675.1 Balneolaceae bacterium | reverse complement strand
CTATTCTGGCAAGTCCCTTTTTAAAATTCCGAACCCGTTTTACAGGAACACAATTACCTTCCGGATGAATCAGAAGATTGCGGTTTTGCGATAATATTTTATAACAGGCTGCAAAAACTGATTCATTCTCCTTCTTCAGATCAACTTTATCACGAGGCCGATAAACAGGAAGCATGTGAAATGAGGTTAATATCCAATCTATAAATGAATTGTTACCAAATGCATCTGCACGAACAAGCGGGTAAATAAACCGGTTATGTGTATATTCCGCAGGAAGAATCAGACACAATGCATCTGTAAACGCATTTTGATGGGTCGGGGCAAATATAATCGGTTTATTCCAGTCAACAGGCACAACTTCTGAAATGGTAACCGATTTATGATAAATTCTGAACCAAATCCAGACAACGGGCCGAACCCACCAGTGAGTAAATGTCCAGCCTCTTACCTTAATATTCATTACTACTATTTCACATGAAGATTTTAATTCAATCGAAGCAAGCGGATTACATACCATGTTTATTTTACTTAAGGATAAGAAATCTCTGAATACCTTTTTAAGCCAAATAATTTTTATCGGAGGCAAGCCATCTTTCTGCTGAAACTCGATTCAATTATTGCTATTATTTGAGCAGGAACTATGATGATACCAGACGAAAAAAAGGAAGAAATACGTGAAGCCGCTGATCTTGTTGAAGTGGTTGGAGACTATGTACGTCTAAAGCGTGCCGGCAGCGGATATGTTGGACTATGTCCATTTCATGATGAAAAAACCCCTTCCTTCCATGTTACACCAAACCTTGGGATTTATAAGTGTTTTGGCTGTGGAGAGAGTGGCGATGTATTTAATTTTGTAATGGAAATGGAAGGTGTCGGCTTCCAGGAAGCGCTCCAGACACTGGCCGACCGGTACGGAATTTCACTCCCCCAACAAAATCAGCCAGGTGAATCGGAAGAATATAAACTAAGAGAGGGAATTTATCACGCACTGCGGTTTGCCGGGCTTTATTATCATCGACAGCTTATGGAGCTTGATGAAGCGCAAAAAGCCAGGGATTATCTTGAAAAAAGGGGGTATAACGGTGATATCATCAAAAAGTTTGGCCTTGGGTATGCACCCTCCAGTGGGGACTCACTTTACAAAGCCGCTATAGTTGAAGGAATCAAAGAAGAATATCTCGTTGAAGCGGACCTGATAAAACCAAGCCAGAGAAATGAGGGATTTTATGATGCATTCCGCGGCAGGCTGATGTTTCCCATTTTTAATCCTTCGGGCAAACTCATTGCATTTGCTGGACGGATTCTGGGTCATGAAAAATCAGCCAAATATATAAATTCGGCGCAGACACCGGTCTATAATAAAAGTTCCGTGGTTTATGGTGTCAATTTCTCAAAAAATGATATTCGGAAGCATGAAGAGGTAATTTTGGTTGAGGGTTATACCGACGTTATAACCATGCACAAACACAATATAAAAAATGTAGTTGCCTCAAGCGGTACTTCACTTACATCAGGCCAAATAAAAATCTTGCAAAGATATGGAAATAAATTGGTGATGATTTATGATTCTGATTCCGCCGGACAAACTGCCATGAAACGGGGGACCAATATTGCCCTGAAAGAAGGCATGGATGTTTACTTGCTTGAACTGCCCGAAGGTGAAGATCCGGATTCGTATGTAAAACAGTTCGGGAAAGAATCTTTTGAAAAACTTAAACAGAAAGAAGCTGAAGATTTTATAACATTCAGTATTCATCAGGCTGAAAAAAATCAGCTGATGAACGATCCTGCCGGAATAACAAATGTAATCCATTCAGTATTGGAAAGTATTGCACAAATTCCTGATGAACTTTCAAGACAAATCAATGTTCAGCACCTTCATCAGTTAACACAGAAGTACAGAAACAGCAGCGACCGGGAACTTTTTTTGCAGCTCAATAAAATTTTACGCGACAACAGGTCAAAAGAAAAAAAGAATCCGGGCCAAAGCACACGAGTTGAAGATTTCAGTGTGAGAACCCGCGAGGGGATAAAAGCGGTTCAGCAGGATCATCCTAAAAAAAGAAAAATGCCTCACTACGAAATGGAACTCATCCGGCTTTTGCTCCAATTTGGCCGTTCCATGCAAAAATATATCGGCCAAAACTGTAATGAAAAACTATTTGAAGATGATGAACTGCGTGCCTTTTACGTTGATATTATGAATCGATACCAGTCGGGGGAAGACAATTCGATTGAACACTATTCTCACAGAGAAGAACCCTTTCCCAAACTGCTTGGAGACATCGTACTCGAAAAATATACAGCAAGTGAACGGATTCTCGAAAAAACAGGACAACAGTTAATAAAAGATCGGAATCCCGTTAAAACGGCCAAATCGACACTTGCCACACTGCAGCTTCATCATCTGGAACGGCTCCGGATTCAGTTTTCTGAACGAATGAAAACAGTAACGGGTGAAGCCCGTGCCAAACAGTCTCAATTGCTAATAAAAACACAGAGGCAAATTACCCATATGCATCGCTCTTCTCCGGATGACCTTTTTCCGGATCCGGATGACGGATTTAACAAGAAGTCCTCTTTTAATGAAACTGTTTTTGAGTATAAAATGAAAACAGACAAGAATGAATCGTGATTTAGAAGTTGCCCTGAAAGCAGCCAGATTGGGAGTCTCTGTGATTCGCAGTTACATGGGTACGGATTTTAGTATTACAGAAAAGGGCAAAAACGATCTTGTAACGGAAGCTGATATAGTAACAGAGAAAGAAATTATTCGTTATTTGCTCTCAGAATTTCCCGATGACCGAATTCT
Source organism: Balneolaceae bacterium (assembly GCA_050329675.1). Classification (GTDB taxonomy): domain Bacteria; phylum Bacteroidota; class Rhodothermia; order Balneolales; family Balneolaceae; genus CAYVBJ01. Next base: position 3,515 of record JBHJOO010000073.1, on the reverse strand, counting down.
GGCAGAAGAAACTGAAAGCAGCCATTCTCTTTCCAATAAACGTATGTGGATCATAGACCCAATTGACGGCACTACCAACTTTGCATATCGTTTTCCAATATTTTGTGTGTCTGTAGGTCTGTGGAAAAATGGAAAACCTGATATTGCCGTGGTTATTGAGGTCAACAGAAATGAGGAATTTACAGCCGTAGCAGGCAAGGGAGCATTTCTGAATGGCAAACGCATAACCGTTTCTTCAAGAAAAGATCCTTCAAGTGCCCTGCTTGGCACCGGTTTTCCATATAACGATATGAGCCTTGTGGATGATTATATCCGATTGTTTCATGAATTAACAAAAAATGTAAAAGGAATCCGCCGTCCGGGTGCTGCCACATACGATCTTTGCTGTGTTGCTGACGGACGGTTTGACGGATTTTATGAATATGCCCTGAAAGCATGGGATGTCGGTGCAGCGGCCCTGATTGTACAGGAAGCCGGAGGCATTGTTACAGATTGGGAAGGCGGGGAAAACTGGCTGTTTGGCCAGAGGATTATCGCGGCTAATCCGTCTATTCACCGCTACTTGCTAAAAATGATCCGGGAATTTATCGGTTAACTTTTTTAAAAATATTCATTTTCTGCTGTAAGGTTTTTCTTTTTTTTGTTCATATATGAAAGGGAGCTTAAACCGGTTCATTTAAATAAAAAATAAACTATTCATAAATCGAAGCCGGAATGAGCGTGTATACTTAAAAACAGGTAAAAGTATGCAGAGTAATACTGTATTGCCGGATATGCTGCAAAAAAAATTATCCGGTTACAGTGAATTTTCTTTTCAAAACAATGATGAACTAATATTCTAAAGGAGATAGAGCTATGGAAACGCCATACTATACATCAAATACTATTCTCAATATTCTATTCACAGTAATATTTACTTTTTTAGCAGGATTCTATTCCATTCCCTATGCGCAACCGGTTATTGAAGCCGCAGTCTCGCCTGATGGTTCCAATCCGGGTGACATCGTATCTGTTACCATTTCTGTTTCAGATCCTGTAGATGCATTTTTCTTTGCATCCCGTGTCACCTTCAATCCGGATGACCTGGAGTTCATAGAACTGGAAGAAGCTGGAATTCTTGCTGGGCTTAATACGCTGACTTTTTACAACAACTATTCCACAAGTGAAATTGGAATATCCATCACACGAACCGAACCATTAAGCACGAATAGTGCAGGAGAACTTGCCGTAATCCGGTTCAGAGTCAGGCCGCTTGCTTCAGCAGGCAATACTTCCGTTCAATTTTCAGAATTACAGCTCTCCGACTCAAATGGAACGGATATACCGATCCAGGAACCAGATGATGTTAATGTAAACATCAATGTAGCTATCGGTGACGCAGCACTTATCATGCCGGCATCCGTAACTATACAGGATGGTGAGAGCTTTGAGGCTACCGGACGCGTATTTGCCAGCACCATTACGGACGGTGAGGATGAAATTACAAACCTGACCGTTTGGGCCGGAGTGAATACGAGTAATACCGATCCTTCGGGATGGAATGAATCCGTTTGGGAAGAGATGGATTTCGATTCTAAGGATCCGGACGGATTTGCTGTTTACAGACGTGACATCGGATTTATGCGGCCTCAGGGTGATTACTATATTGCAATCCGTGCACAGCTCGATGGCGCTGAATTTGTATTTGGCGGACGAAGCGATACAGGTGGTGGTATCTGGGATGGAACAGAAAATGTGTCGGCATTCTTTTCCGTAACAGAGCCGGATGCATTCCGCTATATTATTGCAAACTGGGATTTTGATGATAATGTAAATACACCCTCAATTGCTGTACCTGCCAATGAAAGCGTTGAGATTGAGATAGTGGGAGCTTCACGCAGCGGAAGTAATGGTGGTTTCAGCAGCGGTGGTGCAAATTCAAATGGATGGAATCCGGAAGAAGGCGTGGAAAAATACTGGCTGCTGAAAGTATCGACTGAAAGTTTTGAAGAACTTCAGCTTTCATCAAGACAAGTAAGTTCAGGAACAGGGCCCAGAGACTTTCAAATACAGATAAGCACTGACAGCCTGAATTGGACAAATGTTCCCGGGGGTACGATTGAACTTACTACAAGCACAGCCAGCGGTGTTGTGCAAAATCTCGAACTGCCGGAACTTGCAAACGATCTTGAAGTGCTTTTTATCAGGTGGCTAAATTCAAGTCCTTATAGAATAAACACTGACAGTCTTGGTAATTTTGAAGAAACAGGTTCATCAGGAACCAGCCGCATCGATGATATCCTGATAACCGGTACAAACCTGAACCGAATTGAAACCACAATTTGGCCGGGTGATACAAATGACAGCGGCTCTGTTACCGAGGCAGATGTTCTTCCGCTTGGACTAAACTGGCGCCAGCGCGGACCAAAACCATTATTTCCAACGTTTGAATGGGCACCGCGCAGGGTAGAAAAGTGGGTAACCGATACACCGGATAATCTGGTAACTGCATCGGATGCCAACGGGGATGGAATTGTGAATGAACGTGATTTACAAGTGATCGGGCTTAATTTTGGCAAGGAACAGGGCCCGCCTCCCTCCGGCGGATTTGCAGATAAACAAAACCCGGACTATGATTTTATTCTGAGCCCTCTCGAGGCTGGTGAAACCGTCCGATTTATTGTTTCTGCTGACAAGAGAGTAGATCTAATCGGATCGTCTTTCCGGGTAAATATGACAGGTGTGGATGAAAAGCTTTGGGATCTCGTTACGATCGAACCACTGTCCTGGGCCGATAACTGGAAGAAAGAAAACCGGATTCTCTCTTTCGAAATGGTAAAAAAAGAGAACGGCCATATTTCAGGTGCATTTGTTCACAAGGGAGTAACAGTGAACAGATCCGGGATTGATCTGATCGCATTTGAAATACGAGCCACGGGCAACTGGCCGCAATCGATGAATATCAGGCTGGCAAATACAACAATTATTGATAATGCCGGAAAAACTACTCAAATTGATAATGCCATTTTAAAGCCACTGGAAACTGTTTCCATCGATCAGCCATTTTCTGAATTGCCTCAGAAAACACAATTATTGAGTAATTATCCTAATCCTTTCAATCCATCCACTATAATCAGGTACGAGCTGGCCCAGGCTTCAAATGTCAGTTTAACTGTGTATGATGTAATTGGCAGAAAAGTGGCAGTACTAATCAACAATGAGCAGATCAGTGCCGGAAGGCATGAAATTCGATTTGATGCTGCCGGCCTTGCAAGCGGCCTTTACCTGTACAGGCTGCAGGCAGATAATTTTATTCAATCCAGATCTATGATGCTGATTAAATAGTTTACAGGTAAAAATAATTTTACATCAGAGAACAGCTGCATGGAGCGCAAAAAAAAGCTGAGTACGAATAATTATCGACGTACTCAGCTTTTAATTTTTTATCTCCAGCCCGCTCTGTCCATAAGCCTGATGGCTTCCGGGTTATTTTTCCCATAAGATTCCACATTCACCGCATCACTGTCAAACTCTCC
>JBHJOO010000478.1:0-5933 GCA_050329675.1 Balneolaceae bacterium | reverse complement strand
GTATATGGCCAGTTCATCGCGCACTTCCTTGCCTCTGCCATAATAGTCCAGAAAGGTTTCCTTGTCGATGATCTCTTTATCTCTCATCTCCTGAAGGGCTATCAGCATTCGGTTGGCGGCCGTGAGCCCGCGCTTGCAGTTGGCAATGTTTCCACCAAGGGATTCAATCTCGAATCCGAATCCGAATCCACCTGCAATTTTTGCCGGCGGGATAATCACCGAACGAGCGAACGCATCAACAGACTCATCATTAATACCATCGAGTTTATCGTCAATAAGGTGTATCGCATCGACGGTGTATTCATGAGCAGCTATGTAAACCGGAAAATTCTCGAAACTGTCAAAATCAGCAGGTTCATAACCGGTTGTTCCCTTCCATTGTTCACCCTCTTCATCTTCTTCGGCAAAGAAATCTTCCAAAAAATTATTTTCATCTTCAAAATGATCCAGAGTGTGAAACCATCCCATTTCAATGGCGATTAATTTTTCACGATCCGGATGGTCTTCGTACTTTTTGAACAGATGCATATACTGATCTGTGCGCCTGTCAGACTCTTTCATAAACTCTTCCCAGCGGTGCTCGTCCCATATTTCAGGATCGTTCTCATCTTCCCGGCCAAATGAATCATATCGGTCACTCATAATTTTTTCCTCCTCAGGGTTAAATAAACATGGTACAGTTCTTCACTAAAATGTAGAACTTGGCAGCCATTCAGTCAATATTTTGCCGGAATCAAATGTGGACTGATTATTTAAATGTTTGCAAAATTATTATTGGAGGAGCCACAATATTGCCTGGTAGGCGCAGCCCGAATTTTGTTAAAAATCTATGTTGAATATAAAATCGGTGTTTAAAGGCCAGGATCATCATTTGTGGAAAAAATTGTGGATAACTTTGTTGAAAGGTTGTGGGAAAATAATAGTTTTTTTTGTTGACGAATATTACAGAATTTTGCTAATTACATGTGAGTACAGCAGTCATGAATGCTACGGCAGGATTGGTTGAAAGCTGAAAATTCCGCAGCTTGTTTGTTTGAGGAATCCGAAAAGATGACTTAAAGAAATGTACTCCGGTATTTTTTTTATGCACGCCTGTTTTTTCAGCCAACCTGTTTAATTTTTACGCCATAACGAACATCTTTTTCAGACGATGGAATATACTGTCCTTGTTAATATGCCGTGAGTGGTAAAATGGTGTGTTTAATCCTTTTCCATTCTGAGTTTTTGGAGCAGTTTTCTTTTTGCCATCATTCCGGTTCTTTAAATTAAAGTTTATCTGTATATATGAACCGGAGAAAGCAAATTCCTTACGTGTATAATTGAATTATCCGATCATTTTTTTTATGAATTTATACAACGCCGCAGGCAATTGAATAAGAAAAAAGAGGGGGTGATTTGTCTGTGAATCCGGGATATGCTATAATTGATAAATATTTACACGTAATTTTTTGCGAGTATAATTATATGTTATTTACCTACCCTCTTCTGAGATTTCGAAACAAGAGCGTAGTTCTTATATCAGTTGCAAAATATACGCCATTGACGTAATTTTCCTAAAAACAGAACGTTACTGAATGGAGTTCTTTGAAACGTCAATATTTACGAAAGTGATTCAAAAACTGATTTCAGATGAAGAATATCATCTGCTTCAATTGCATTTGTCCGTCCGGCCAGAATCCGGTGACATTATCAAAGGAGGCGGTGGTATCCGAAAGCTCAGATGGGCTGGATCAGGACGTGGAAAACGAGGCGGCATCCGGGTGATTTATTACTACTTCACTGAGGATGAACAAATTTATATGCTCTATGCATATCCAAAGAGCAAAAAAGAAGATCTCACAACAGATCAATTGAAGCAACTGAAACAACTGGTTGAGGACCAATTGTCATGAAAGATGAAATGTTTAATGAATTACTCGAAAGCGTCAAACAAGCCGGAGACATTCGGAAAGGCAAACGCAAACCATCCAGGCATACTGTGATTGAAGAACCTGATGTAGCAGCGATCCGGGAAAAATACGATATGACCCAACAGGAGTTTTCATCCCTGCTTGGAATCAGTGTGGGGACTCTTCGAAATTGGGAACAAGGAAGGCGTAAGCCTCAGGGTCCTGCAAAAGTTCTTTTGAAGATTGCAGAAAAGAGGCCGAAAGCAATTTTGGAATCTTTGTCGTAAACTAATCGGCAAATATCAAGGCAAATCAAGCGGACGCGTTTGCGTTTAGTTACTTAAATTCAAAGGTTTAGCCCCGCCGCTGATTTACCGCACCGTTATGTTTCGATTAAATAAACATCACTGAACACTCATTTTAGCAAACTTATTTCTTCATCACGTAGTAATCATTTTGAATATCGTGGTCCAGCCGGTGGATTTCGATATCCACGAATCCCGCTTTGCCGAGCAGCTCTTTAGCTTTTTCACGGCCCCACATCGCCCCAAGTCCTTCGCCGCCCTGTGCTAGTGATATGGTCATACAATGCATGCAGGAGATTGTATAAAGCAGTGGACCGAGAGGGTGGTTTTTATTTTTGTGGACGTGTCCGGTCGAGTGGATATCCTGCATCAGGTAAACGCCGCCGGGCTTGAGCGTGCGATAAATTCCTTTCAATACAGCCAGTGGTTTAGCCTGGTCGTGGATGGCATCAAACGTAGTCACAAAATCATAAGATTCCGGTTCTGCAGTGCGATCAAAGTTTGTGGCATCCCGGATTTCAAATGTGACATTCTCCAGTTTTCGATTTTTGGCTTCATTTCTTGCCCAGTTCACAGCCTTATCCGATAAATCAAGCCCATGGAATTCACTTTCAGGAAATAAACCGGCCATTTTAAGCAGAGCCTTTCCGCGTCCGCACCCAAGGTCGAGAACGCGTATTCCTTTTTTAAGTATCTCTTTCAAACCCGGTACCAGGGGGAGAATATGATCTTCAAGTGCATCCAGAACCGTCATTCCGCTGTCTTCAGCCATCACTTCATGAAACCGGGGATATTTCTCGTATGGAACACCACCACCGTTGTGGAAACAGTTTACAATCTCATCTTCCACGTTTCCAAGTACGGAGATGTACTGAGCAAACGCAGAGAGTGTTTCGGCATCACTGTCCCGGGTCAGAAGTTGCGCATGCTTATCAGGTAACCGGTAGCGTTCTGACTCATCCACATCAACAATTTCGCCGGTAGCCATTGCTCCCAGCCATTCGCGAACATAACGCTCATTTAAATCGGATCTGTTCGCAAGTTCCCGGCTGTCGGTCCAGCCCATCCCGGCCAAAACATCAAACAATCTGGTACGATGGCCAATCGATACCATCAGCATCAGTGCACCGCTGTTTATAGCGGTTACAAACCATTCATCAAAACCAGTTTTGCTGCCCGTCATTTCAGGCATTGTAATTGTTGTATTACACATAATAAAGCTCCATACATTTTAATTAACATACCAACTGGTCGGTATTATAAAAATCTACAACCATCTTGTCAATAATATTTTCACGATTTAGTGATTTTATTTGTAATTTTGTTCAGAAGGATTAAAGATCTATTTGACTCTAACAGCTAAAACAGACCATTTAGTTTGATCGCATCATTCACATGGGCAGAAATTCTAAAAACACAAAGAAAAAAATTCTCGATGCGGCTCATTCCCTGATCCTTGATTTGGGTTTTTCCGGATCAACAGTAGATGCAATCATCAAACAGGCTGGGGTAAGCAAGGGCGCTTTTTTTCATTACTTTTCAAGCAAACAGGAACTTGGGCATCTTTTGATGCAAAGATATGCCGAAGAGGATGCCAAACATCTGAATGAAACTCTGGATAAAGCTGAAGAGCTCAGTGATGACCCGCTTCAGCAGCTTCTCATTTTTATCAAATTGTTTGAACAGGAAATGAATTCCCTGAAAGAACCATACCCGGGCTGTTTATTTGCTTCGTATTTGAATCAATCTGAACTTTTTGACGACCATGCAATGGGAATCATCCGAAAGTCTATGTTAACCTGGCGCCAGCGGGTTTTGACCAAATTGAAAGTGGTAATAAAAAAATATCCTCCAAACCGTGAGGTAGAACTTGAAAGTCTGGCCGATATGCTGTTGGTTACTTTTGAAGGTGCTTTTATCCTGTCACAATCTCTCGAAGATTCCGGAATCATTGCCCGCCAGCTTTCACACTATCATACATACCTTAGCCTGCTGTTTGAAAAATCTTCAACACGCACAAATTGAATTAAACCAGGATGATGCTGCCACTGCTGAAAAGCGGGCATTGAAACTGATTGAAGAAACTATCACATTCTGCATGATTTTATAAATGCACTAAATTTTCAATAAATATTAACTTCCCTCATGAAAATATGCATTCTCGAAAGCGCCTACGAATCATCGGATTCGCCCATGAAAGACCACGACCTGGCATCCTCGCCCGGGACATATTTCAAGGGGCATGAAATCGAACAGCATTTGCTGCATAAAAAAAACGCTGCCCGGCGTGTGACGGAACTGGCCTCGCATGGCTTTGATGTTTTTGTAAATCTTTGCGACGGCAGTTGGGATGAGGACCGGGCAGGTATTGAAGTGGTACAGACCCTTGAGCGGCTTAATCTGCCATTTACCGGGGCCGGCAGTGCATTCTACGACCCAACCCGAGAACAGATGAAAATGGTGTGCCGGTATTACGGCGTCAGTGTACCCGGCCATGTGATTATTACAGGCCCGGATGATCTCAAAGCAGAATCACAACATCTCCAATATCCACTCATCGTAAAGCATCCGAACAGCTACAGCAGTATCGGCCTTACCTCCTCCTCGCGGGTCGAAAATCTTGATCAGCTGCTGGAACAGTCCCGGATCATGATCGGCCGGTTTGGACATGCCATGGTGGAAGAATTTATCGAAGGGCGCGAATTCACTGTTCTCGTGTCTGAAAATCCCGAAGATCCGGATCATCCGGTTGCCTATGAACCCCTTGAGTTCCGGTTTCCACCGGGAGAACGGTTCAAGCATTTTGATCTGAAATGGATAAACTATAAGGGCATGAAAACCAGGCCTGTTGAAGACAGATCACTTGCCAGTCAGTTGATGCATGCGTCCGGATGCCTGTTTAAAGGGTTAAACGGAACCGGTTACGGAAGGTGCGATCTGCGTGTAAATGAAAATAACGAGGCTTATATGCTGGAGATCAATCCAAATTGCGGAATCTTCTATCCACCCGAAGCTGAGGGCAGCGCCGATCTCATTCTTTTGAACGACGAGCGCGGCCACAAACATTTTGTGAACCTCATTCTTGAATCAGCTATGAAACGCGTTTACCAAAAAACATGGAAACGGGCATTTCATCCTGAACATGGTTATCGAATTGTAGCTACAAAAGATATTTTGAAAGATGATCTAATTTTTGAACATGAGGAACAGGAGCACCACCTGATCAGCCGTTCACGTGTGATGAACAGCTGGAGTGAAGAAAAGAAGAAGTGGTTCAGACAGTATGCATGGCCGATAAGTGACGAGATCTATGTGATATGGAGTCAGAAACCCGATGATTGGACTCCCATAAATCACTCCTGTGAACCCAATGCGTGGCTGACGGGATTGAATGTGACCGCCCGGAAACCGATCCGGGCCGGAGAAGGAATCACTCTTGACTATGCCACTTTCTGTAATGAAATCATGGAGCCTTTTTCCTGCAACTGCGGAGCGGATGACTGTCGCGAGCTGATAAAAGGAACCGATTACCGGTCGGTTTTTGTGAGGGAGAAATATGGGGAGCATGTTTCGGCCTATGTAAAGAAAATGACGGAAGAATCGTATAGTGATGGTTCGTCGTGATTGTGGCTTGCCAGACTGAAAATTTTGTTCCAGACAGCCTTTGCCATTAAAAAGAAAATTTCATAGTTTTTTGTCGCTTTCAACTAAGCAGAAATATTAAACAAAGGTAAGACAA
>JBHJOO010000195.1:0-7575 GCA_050329675.1 Balneolaceae bacterium | reverse complement strand
ATGAAAAATCATTCAGTTGTCCGATTTCTTCACCCATATAAATCAGCGGAATTCCTTTATAAAAATACGTGATGCTGTATAACAACAGCAGCCGCTTTATTGCCGCATCAATGGCTTTTCCGTCCGCTTCAACCTGAGCTTTCTGCAAACCCGCAAGAGCTGCACCCGTTCCTGAAATACGCGCTTCACCATTTGTGGCATCCCGCTGAAAAACATAGCCTTCAGAAAAACTGCCTTGCAGGTTTCCGCTGTAAAAATCCGTGCAGAATTTTCTCGTCTCCCATCCTTTCTGTCCCACCGCAGCGGCATTTTCATCGGAAATACCCCAGCCGATATCATCATGGCATCTCACATAATTAATCCATGTGGCTGTTTCAGGAGCATTAGGTAAATTATGCAGAGTTGTTCGAAGCAGGTGCGTATTCTGGCAGGCAAGAGCGTGCCACATGTGATTCATTAAAGTAGCATTGTATCCCAGATCACATTCAAAGCCTTCGTATCCTCCGGTCCCAAGATACTTGATAATTTCTTTCGGGCTGACAATAGCCTCTGATTTCAATACAACAGACGGAGCAGTGATCCGCATAAGAGCCCTGTAAGCCCTCAAAAGGGTATGTGCCTGTGGCAGGTTCTGGCTTGAATTACCTTTTTCTTTCCACGTAAACGGAACGGCATCCATACGAAGTACACCGGCACCGAGATTTGCTATATATTGAATCTCGTTAAACATAGCATTAAATAATCGGGGATTACGATAGTTTAAATCCCACTGAAATGAATAAAAAGAAGTCCAGATCCATTTTTCAAGTTTTCGATTGTATGTAAAACTACCCGGTGCAAACTCGGGAAAAACATCAATCAGGTACTTTTCATATTCCTGTACTTCCTGTTCATCGTCGAACATAAGAAAGTAATTTTGATAATTTTCATCGCCTTCGAGTGCTTTTTTTGCCCATTCATGCTCATCGGAAGTGTGATTTAAAACGACATCGGCAGCCAATTCTATTCCATTACTATCAAGCTTTTTAATAAGTTTTTTAAGATCCTCTACAGTTCCAAGGTCATGGCGGGTTTCCCTGTAATCGGAAACGGCATAACCACCATCATTAAAACCATCAAGAGTTTTATAAAACGGCATAAGATGAAGGTAATTGATTCCAAGCTCTTTCAGGTACGAAATCCTTTTACCGATACCTGCAAAAGATCCGGCAAACTGATCCACATAGAGCATGGCACCTATCAGATCCGGGTGCTGATACCAATCAGAATCCTCTCTTTCATTATCTTTTTTCTGCAGCCAATCAGGCCGCGACTTTGTACCTGTAGCTATTTTGTCTGCCAGATTTAATAAATTCGTTGATTGATCAAATCCAAGGCCATATAATTCCCCGTAATGTTCAAGAAAAACAGGCATCCATTTTCTAAATCGTCTCTCAAATCCACTGTTTTTCTTTATAAAACCGGCATGATCGGTTTTCAGATAGTCAAAAATTAAATCCGTTTTATTTTCCTCACCCCATTGTGTGGATGTAATTTTAATTTTTTTTTTCTTATCTGAACTCATATATCAGTTCTAATCGTTATAAATCTTATTGATATCCTCTTGTTTCATTTCCGGCATTCCGCCCCTTTTCCCTGCAAGAAGTGCAGTGTACCGGCTGGCCCGATCCATCGCTTTTTTAGCATCTCCGTGTTTCGTTAATTCCACGGTTAATACGGCTGTAAAACCATCACCAAGGCCCACACTGTCTCCCTCTTTATCTACTGCTTTGTAAACAGATTGATCTATTCGATAATCTTTTTCAATCCACTCACTGCCTTTCATTCCTTTTGTAAGACAAATACCCCGCACATTGAACTCATTTAGAAGAACATCTTCAGGATTGCTCGTGTTAAGCATCTTCATCAGAGCATCCCTCTCTTCATGATTGATTTTAACGATATCTGCCAATTCAAGTGAACGGCGCACAACATCTTCCATCACATAAGGCGGACGAAAGTTAACATCCAATACTTTCAGGCACTTCTCTCCGGCCACTTTTAAGAACCACTGGATGGTATCGGCTGAAACCGGTGAGCGTTGAGCAAGAGTGCCGAATGCAATTGCGTCAGATTCAGCGGCAAGCAGCCTGATTGATTCGGACTTTTCCAGAAAATCCCACGCAGCGGGCTTTACAATATTATATCGCGGATCATTATTGTCATCGAATGATACGTCAACCACTCCCGTTTTATGGATTTTATCAACCTGAATATATCCTGTTTTGATTCCTTTTTCCTGCAAATACTCTACAAGTTCGATACCATCCGGATCATCACCCACCCGACTAACCAGGCAGCTGTCAGCCCCGAGAAGTGTGGTATTGTATATAACATTTGCAGGTGCCCCGCCGGGTAATTTTTTATCAGGAAACAAATCCCATAAAATTTCACCTATACCTGTAATTTTCATTTTGTTCATAAAATTTTAAATAAAAAGGAATAAATAAGTCAGGCTATTATTCATGTTTCGTTAATTACCAGAAGTAGCCAACCAGCATAGACATGAGTATAAAAATAAAGAGTGATTGATATCGGTAATTTTTATACCATGCCATACCTTTCAGTTCTTCGGTTTCGAGATCATATACTTTCCTGCTCCATGTATACTGTTCAATAATTTCAGGATCAGGAGCTTCTGAATTTAAACTTACGGTTATCATAATTAATCCGTTCAGGATAAATAGAACAAAACAGGCATAGAGAAAATGGATATCCATCAATCCGAATATTTCATTGGAGAAAAAGCCAATGACGCCAAGCGGAATCCCAATTGCAAGTGTTAAGAAAGCTCCATGGCGGTTGGCGCGCTTCCAGAAGATCCCCATAATAAAACAGATAACAATCGGCGGTGTAATATAAGCTAATACAGATTGTAAATACTGCCAGAGTGTTTCAAACTTGATGATTTGCGGAGCCCAGGCAACAGCTAAAATCATAAATACAAAAGTAACTGCCCGGCCGATAACCACCAGTGTTTTTTGTGATACATCCGGTTTATAGTGCTTTATAAAATCCATGGTTACAAGGGTCGAAGCCGAATTAAGGGTAGAATCGATACTCGACATAATGGCAGCTATCATAGCAGCAAGAATAAAACCGCGAAAACCGACAGGCAGCAAATCAAATGTTAAAGTTGGGAAAACAAGATCGGGCCTTGCCAGATCAGGGTACAGAACAATTCCGATTGTACCGGGCAGAACCATCAAAAACAGAACCGGAAGCTTAAGAAAACCGGCAAACAGTGCCCCCCATCGGCCATGGTTCAGATCCTTCGCGCCCAATGTTCGCTGCACAATAAACTGGTTGGTTGCCCAAAAATAGAATCCTATGATAAATACGCCGGTAAATAAACCGGGCCAGGGTAAAAACGCATCATCAACCGGTAGAATCAGGCTGAAGCCGTCTTCGGGTGCTGCCTGAACAAGCTGATCCCAGCTGTCAAGTTGAGCGAATGCCAGTACAGCGATAATGATAGAGCCGATTATCAGGATCACTGCCTGAACCGTATCGGTAATCACCACAGCAGTGAGGCCTCCAAAAATGGTATAAACTCCTGCTAAAACACCCAAAATAGCGATCGGAATCCAGATCGGTACTTCCGGATAAAGCATTTGCATAACAATCCCGCCGGCAAACAATCCTGCTGCGGCATCAATAAACAAATTGGCAAAAACAGTAAATCCGGAAAATATAACCCTTGATCTGCGGTCAAACCGGGTTTGCAAAAATTCAGGCATGGTGTAAACCTTCGATTTCAGATAAAACGGTAAAATGAAAAACACGAAGAAAATAAGAATGAGGGTAGCAGCCCACTCATAGTTAAAAACCGCAATACCACGAGCATATCCTTCACCTGCAAGCCCTACAAATGAGCTTCCCGACATATTGGATGCATAAAGTGAAAAACCCACCAGAGGCCAAAGCAATTTCCTGCCTGCAAGAAAATATCCTTCCGAGTCTTCTGTTTTTCTGCCAACGTAAAATCCGAGAGCAAGTGCCCCTATTATATATGTAATAATAACTATCCAGTCAATCAGTTCAACTTGAAAATCTACCATGAGCAGTCAATTTTTTTAAGTTAGCTGTTTGATGTATTAACTGACAGATTACATTGTAATCATAGCTGATAATACCATCGTATTAAACATGTACTCCGAACATTTTGCATCGTAAATAATTAAGCATAGAATTTGTATTATTTTTTTAAAGATTACAAAAAATATATTTTCATCTTTTTCTAACAACCGGACATTAAAAAAATCCGGATACCATTTAACTGATTATTATCAAAGAAGATAGATATTATTTACATCGGCTAAGTGAAAACACTTACAGTTAAGTACAGATTTTGGGTCAATTCCTGTTAAGGAATTCTATTTAATAACAAATTTCCCAATAAACCTCATCAAAATTGAAATAAAATTTGGGGAATATCTTTCAATTTTACTACTTTTAATAGCGCTCAAGTAGCGTCTCTCTTGATGAATAGTCAGGGCATCACACCGGATACGTGTGATGCCTTATTTTTTTTTCTGAATTTGCACCCTAATCGCACCATCCTTCGTACACATTTGTAACTCATCGATTAATTTTTTAACTCCCGGTTACGGGTTTGTAAAAAATATCCTATCATAAAGCGTTATACATGTTTTCAGCTTAAAAAAAATAACCTGATGAAATGAAAAATTTCAGAATTGATCACCGAAAGTCCAATAACTATGATATCCTGGATCTCCAGGGGGAGCTTGATGCCCATACCGCTTCTCAGCTTGAAGATGCACTGAAACGACTCATTACGGATGAAAAATATAATATCATCGTGAATTTTAAAGATCTGGATTACATTGCCAGTGCAGGTTTGGGGGTCTTTATGGCTTATATAGAAGATGTGAGAAGCCTTGGGGGTGACATTAAGCTCACAAATATGAGCAATAGAGTTTATAATGTTTTTGATTTGCTTGGTTTTCCGACACTTTATGATATTCTCGATAAAGAAGAGGACGCCATTGAGAAATTCAGCAAATCTGATGTTTAATTAAAAAGCTTATTGTGTCCATAAATAAATCATACAATTTTAAGGTAAAAGCCTCAACAGAGAAACTTGCAGAAGTCCGCCGTTTTGTCGCTAATAATGCTGAAAAACACCATTATTCAAAACAGGATATCGAAGATGTCCGGCTTGCCGTTGATGAAGCATTTACGAATATTATAAAACATGCCTACAATTATGACGAAAATAAAAAAGTAAAAATTGAACTTGATATAGATAATGAAAAAATTTGTGTATCCCTTTTTGATGAAGGCAAATCATTTGATGTGACAAATTATAAAATGCCCGACATTCAACAACAGATCAAAAATAAAAAAAGAGGCGGAATGGGAGTCTATTTGATCAACAAACTGATGGATGATGTTCAATATTTGAAAGAAGGAGATATCAACGAAATTAAAATGTGTAAAAAACGCTCATGAAATTGTGACAACAAGAACTTCAGATTCTGAAAAACAATCCCGGTTTGCACTCAAAACGGTTCTCGAGACAAGCCGTATGCTTATTGAGTCCAGAGAGAGTGACTTTATTTTAAACAACCTTCTTTTTATTACAATGGGTAAACTGCTGGTATCCAGGGCAGCCATTCTTATCAAAAATGCATCAACTGATGACTATGTAATTAAAAGAATGAGAGGCAAATCAATATATAATGAAGGGGATTCCGTTAATATAAATCTGCCCGTTGGTAAGTGGCAAAAAGCTGTATACGACCTTGACGAATATTCTGATAAATTCCCGGAGTTATTTGAAAACATGTCGGGCGGACTTTTTTTTAATCTGCGAACAAGTAATCATCATCTTGGTTTTCTCTATCTGAATAAAAAAGTTAACGGCAATCCTTTTGAACCGAATGAACTTGAATTTATTGAAAGCCTCTGTATTATCTCATCCGTTGCATTAGCCAATTCGCAGCTTTTCGATGAACTCAAAAAAACAAATAAAAATCTCGACAGGCGGTTATTTGAACTAAATACGCTTCTTGAAATATCGAAGGAGTTCAATTTACTTACCAACAGAGATCAGATTGCAAGGGTTTTTAAATTTTCCCTTCTGGGGCAGTTATTGATACGAACATTTTTTCTGATCTATCTTGTTGACGGAAAGCCCAAACTTCTAACTTCCAATGGGCTAACCACATACCCGGATGAAAAAGAACTTCAGGAACTTTTTGATCTTGAGGACCAGCCCGCCCAAATTGATAACGAACATCAGGATAAATTACCTTTTCTGAGAGAAAACAAAATTGTTGCCGTATCACCAATTTCAATACAGAACAGTAAAACAGCCGTTATTGGCATTGGTGAAAGAATAAGCAAGGAGCAATACACACAGTCTGATTTTAATTTCCTTCAAAGCCTGGGTAATTTAACAGTACTTACCATTCAAAAAACCTATTTAATCGAAGAGAGAATTGAAA
Source organism: Balneolaceae bacterium (assembly GCA_050329675.1). Lineage (GTDB taxonomy): Bacteria > Bacteroidota > Rhodothermia > Balneolales > Balneolaceae > CAYVBJ01. Next base: position 1,063 of record JBHJOO010000195.1, on the reverse strand, counting down.
AAGAGAGGCTTGAGGAAGAACTGGCGATTGCCAAATCCATACAAAGAGGATTACTGCCCGATCCTATACCCGACATCCCCGGGCTTGATACAGCCGCTGTTAATGTATCTTCCCGTTCTGTTGGCGGTGATTACTTTGATATAGCCCAAACACCCCTTGGCGATTATGTTTTCGCTATTGCTGATGTAACAGGAAAGGGAACACCAGCGGCGCTGCTCATGGCCAATCTTCAATCCATGTTGCACGTTTTGCTGCCGGTTGATATTTCTCTTGATGCAGCCACCGACCGAATAAATGAAATCATTTTTAAAAATACACCCTCTGATAAATTCATCACATTTTTCTGGGGTATTTACTATCATAAAGAAACGCGTTTCAGATATGTTAATGCCGGGCATAATCCACCTCTTCTTCTTCGTAACGGCAGTAATACGTTTGAAACTCTTGATACTGGCGGGCTTCTTCTTGGAGCTATGCAAACCATTACTCCCTATGAAGAAGAGAGTATACTGCTTGAAAAAGGAGACCTTCTTTTTATGTACACTGATGGAGTGACCGAAGCTTACAACCATACTCTTGAGGAAGAGTTTGAAGAAGAGCGTTTAAAAAATCTTCTTCTCAAAAACCGGGACAAATCATCGCAAGATATCATGAATATCATTATCGATGAAGTAAAACGATTCGGGGAGGAATCAACCCTGGATGACCTGACGATGATCGTTTTAAAGGTTAAATAAGTATAGAATTCATCCCGACACGGGTCGGGTCTTATTTCAATTTCCGCAAAATGGCGATGTAGTGGCTACAAGCTAAGTTTCAATAAATAGTCCATGTCATAACTTATCATATACAAAAATGAGTGTAGGAGGTCATTCTACCTTCAGCATTTTTAAAGAAGTTGATCTCAGATAAAATAAATGGCTTTCACCTTTTCAGGGGTGAATCCAGCCCCGTTTCGGGGCGGCATATCCGTAGCCCCACAGGTTCACAACGTGAATCTGTGGGGTGCAAGGAGACCGAATTTTAAAGAAGCGCCATAGGCGCGGCATCATTCGAACTCTGA
>JBHJOO010000213.1:0-4685 GCA_050329675.1 Balneolaceae bacterium | reverse complement strand
AGCCCTCCGTCAGCTGACGGAGGGATTTTTAATAACCTGATTTATTAATTGAACTCAGATTATGTTTTCTTATGGCTCATGATACAAACCCTGAAGCTCTTTTCAACCGCTGGTCCCTGTTGTCCATTTTTCTGATTGCTTTTGTGGTAGTATCACAGCAGCTTCTTCTGATACGAACCTTTTCTGTATCTCACTATTATCATTTCACCTATCTTGTAATTAGCACCGCCCTTCTGGGATTTGGCGCAAGCGGTACATTTCTCGCTCTTTTTTTTGATCGGCTGAAACAGAACTATGCATTCTGGTCGCAGTGCTTTTGTCTCCTGTTTCTGATTTCCATTCCCTTCACATTTATTGTAACCCAATTTATTCCGCTCGACACACAATATGTTCTATACAGCATGAATCAAATTTTACTGCTTATGGCTCATAATCTTCTTCTGTTTCTTCCTTTCTTTTTTGGCGGAACTATTATTGGTTACATGCTTTCCTGTTTCAAAAGAGAGGTACCGGAACTATACGGGGCTGACCTTATCGGGAGCGGCCTGGGCGGAATTGCTGCCATCGCTGTAATCCTGCTGGTTCCGGCATCCATACTTCCGGTTATATTAACACCGGTAATATTACTGGCGCTGCTGGTTTTTATGGTATCTCAAAAACAGGAAACCATTAAACACAAAGTTCGCAGTTCAATATTTTTGATTCTTGGCATTGTCGTATCTATAGGTGCATTCATAGTTCAAAAAGATCTCAGAATTGATCAGTACAAAGAACTTGCCCGTTTTCAGCAGCTTCAAAATCAGAATGATGCTGAACTTATTGAAAACCGTTTTGGCCCGCGCGGACAAATTGATGTATTTGAGTCAAAAACATTTCATCATACTTTGTTTGCCGGTTTACATGCTACTGCAAGGCCGCCTGAACAATATGCACTTTTAGTTGATGGTTTCTTATCAGGAGCTATTTTTCGGATCAATCAGAAAAAAGATGCCGGTATTATGGATTTTACGCCTCAGTCGCTGCCTTACAGGCTGATGGATAAACCCAGGGTACTTCTGTTAGGTGAAATAACAGGTACAAATATCTGGATGGCTAAACGATTTGGGGCGGAAAAAATAACGGTGGTTCAATCCAATCCGCAAATTATATCTCTGATGGAGAATGACCTGGCGGAAGAAAGCGGGGGAATTTTCAATGATGAGTCTGTTGAGGTTATAAATGTACATCCCCGGTTGTTTATCGAACAGAGTAAGAGAGAATTTGACCTGATTCAGCTGGTAACAGGTGAAGCTATGGCTGCAGGAACCGGTGGGTTACAGGGTTTAAGCGAAGATTACATTCTTACCAGAGAATCGATTGCCGGTGCCCTCGGCCTTCTCTCCCCGGACGGCATAATCAGCATCACACGGGGAATACAATCTCCTGCCCGCGACAATATAAAACTGATTTCTCTGTTCACGGATGCATATCAATCAGCTATGCAGAATGATCCGGCCAACCATCTGCTTGTGTCCCGGAATTATCTTGCGGCCAATACGATACTTGCAAATTCAGCCATAACCGAAAATCAAATCATGAAGTTTCTGGATGAAACAGATAATCTGCAAATGGATCCTGAATACTTTCCGGGTATTAAATCGGATGAGATTGATCAAAGAAATATTATCGAAGGACCGGAAGGTAAAAACTACTCCTGGATTCATCACGCTATTCTGGAAATTTTATCAGAAAATAAAGAGAGATTTTACAATGAATGGATCTATAACGTAGAAACACCTAACGATGATAGTCCATATTTTTTTGATTTTTTTAAATGGGATTCACTGAACATTTTTCTTGATGCTTATGGAGAAAATTGGTTCCAGCGTCTTGAGCTGGGTTACATTATACTGGTCATTACGTTTCTGCAGCTTTCAGTAGCAGCCTTTGTTCTGATCCTGCTGCCTCTTCTTTTCAGGCGAAAAATATACAACGTATCAAAAAATAAGCTGCCCACACTCCTGCATTTTCTCGGTATTGGGATTGGCTTTATGTTCCTTGAAATCACATTTATACAAAAATTCACTTTATTTTTGGGCGATCCGGTTTACAGTGTATCTGCCACACTTTCTTCCATTCTTGTTTTTTCAGGATCAGGCAGTATTCTGCAGAAGAAAATAAAGCTGTCATCTGTAAATAAAATCCGGATTGCTGTGGGAATGATTTCGGCCGTATCCATCTTATATCTTTTTATTCTGAATCCGCTGTTAAATATGGCTGTTCACTTGCCGGTAGCAGGAATGTTTCTGGTAACCGTACTGCTGCTTATGCCCTTGTCTTTCTTTCTCGGCTGGATGTTTCCATGCGGAATGGATATTCTTGAAAAAAATTCCGGTGAACTTGTGCCATGGGCATGGGGAATCAACGGATTTGCATCGGTCACGGCCTCGCCCCTGGCAATTATTCTATCCATGTCATTTGGATTTAACTTTGTAATAATGGCCGGAATTGGATTCTATCTTTTAACTGTCTTTACAACCATGCTTTGGAAGACAAAACGGAAGAATTGATAATCCTGAATAATGCCTGTCATATTATCTTCAAGAAAAAAAACTTAAAAACCAGCCTCATTTTCCCGTAAACGATGAAGCGTAGGTAAAACGGAAAAAAGCCAAACATAATGCGTCCTTATATAAAAAAGAAAATCAAGGATATATTTTACCCATGACGCCCCGATCGGGCCGATGCCCGGGATACGCAAAAATTCAGCTATTTCCCAAAATGAGCTTCCGGTTTGAAGCATGCGCTTCCTTTGCGTGAAACAAACAGGGCTGAATCGTTGCCTTGCGGGTTGCACACGAAGGTATTATTTAAATATCAATCCCGTATAACTGTTGTGTTATGCAGTGAATACTGCCCTGACCCCATACAAGATCACTGCACTCTATTCCGATTACATCCCTGTCCGGGAACAAAGGCCGGAAAATTTCTAATATCTTATTGTCATAGCTCTTGTCGTAAAATGGCAGGAGTACCACCCCGTTTGCAATATAAAAATTGGCATAACTGGCAGGTACATATTCCGATCCATCTACCGTTGTTCCCTCAATTTTGGTTTCAGGCAGTGGCAATGTGATGATATCAAAAGGTTTTCCACTCAGATCTGTACATTCTTTCAGTATCTGAAAATTTTCATTTAAAGCCGGATAATTTATATCATCCGTATTCTCAGGTAATGAAGTTACAATAGTTGATTGATTCACGAAGCGGCTCAAATCGTCGATATGGCCATCCGTATCATCTCCTTTCAATCCGTTTTTCAGCCAAATTATTTTTTGAACACCCAAATAGTCGCATAATCTCTCTTCTATTTCCATTTTTGCCATACCCGGATTTCTGTTTGGATTCAGCAGCACCGACTCCGTTGTCATCAAAACTCCGGCTCCGTTTACATCAATCGATCCGCCCTCAAGAATCATCCCGGTTTTGAAATGCGGAATAGTAAACTTGTCAGCAATCAATTCAGGTATCCTGTTATCGTCATCATAAGGCGGGTATTTCTCACCCCATGCATTGTATTCCCAATCTGTAATGGCGTATTCCATCTTGCCATTGTGATTTCTGCAAACAAAAATCGGGCCGCAGTCGCGAGCCCATACATCATTCAGTGGTATTTGCAGCAAGTGAATTTTGTCTGTATTCAGCTGTGCAGCCAGAATCAGATCTTCAGCTTTTTTAGCCGAATCAGGATTACTTACAAGCAATACAACCGGTTCATATTTATGAAGAATCCTGATGATATTGAGATAAACTAATTCAACCCGTTCGAGCCTTTCTCCGGGCCATGTATCCGGATTATCAGGCCAATGAAGTAACGTAGCTGCATGAGGATGCCATTCGGGGGGCATGGTAAAGCCAATGGATTTCGGAGTTTGAGCAGCCATCTACATTGCGTTATGTACCGTCCACAAAATTCTTTCCATTTCCGAACGGATGGATGATGCAGGAACCATATAATTATTATTCATAAAACTGAATATCAGTTTTTTTCCGCTTTTGGTAATAATAAAACCACTCAATGAATGATTATTACTCAGGGTTCCGGTTTTGGCAAATACCCAGGGCCCGGTACCATCCGGATGCCTGTAGGAATTTTGAAGCGTACCGGTAACACCTCCGGCAGGCAGAAGTGAAAACAATCGGCCGTCATCATCAACTTCCCTGTCAATCATAATCAGCAGCTGAACAATGCTGCGCGGTGTAAATAAATTGTACCGGGATAATCCTGAACCATCCACCCATCGCGGCCTGTCGGGCAGTTCCTTTAAATACTTATCTGATATAAGCTGAATCACTTTATCCGTATTCATTTCACCAAACAAACTCATGGATATATTCAGAAGAATCTGTTCAGCAATAAAATTATCACTCGGCAGCAACATCCGTCGAAAGAGTGTATCTGCAGGAATACTATGCAGTACCTCATAATCTGCTGGCAGAACAGAGTCCGTATAATGAATCTCTCTGCCGAGCGTATCACTTAGTATTTCTGTGATCAGCTTTGGGTTATAATGAAAAGGAACATCCCTGTAATAAGAAGAGGTATCCCTGCGTATAAAAGACTGAAATTGATTTCCGGTTCTTTCTCTCATTATGATCGGTAAAGTAAATTCGTTATCCTCTTCTTCTTTTATATGATTCTTGAA
>JBHJOO010000279.1:0-2343 GCA_050329675.1 Balneolaceae bacterium | reverse complement strand
GCGGAATATCCAGCGGCAACTCCGGCTGTTTGCGTGTAAAAATTGTACATGGCCTCTCCAACACCCGGATGGTCGGTACAAAACCCGGGGGCCGCCTGCGATTCTATTTTCACACCGCTTTGGGTTTGAAACTTTGCTGTCGGGAACTGTTTGCCGACCCATTCAGGAGCCGAATCGGCGTACATCTGAACGATCACTTTTAGCCCGGCTTCTTCCGCCAGTTCCAGAAGCAGTTGCAAATTCTGAAAATTGTATTCACCCGGTCCCGGTTCTGCACGCTGCCATTCAACCCAGGTGCGAACGGTATTGAATCCAAGATCTCTGATCTGTTGCAAATCCCGGCGCCATTCGGCCGGGGATTCCGGTGTGATCTTTGAAAGCATGGGAGCACGGGCCTTCGCGCCGATATACCAAACAGACAAAGGAAAAAAACCGGGTTCGAAGGGAACGTCTGGCCGTTGTTGTGCCGAAACCGTTGAAGTGATGATTGCAAGCATGAGTAATGCCAAAGCATTCTTTTTGAACAGTATCTGCATTCCGTTCTCCTTTAAGTTTTCATTGAGTCATGCTCTGAAACGAATTGACCTGGATGTCAGAATAATTAAAAAACGTATGGCACTCCATTTCAATAATCAAAATGAGTTTAAGCTTTATCTGAACATTATAAATCTTCAGTAACACTTTTAATAAATTTTCAACATTGGGCTTGAATATGTGATACGTTTTTTTTCTGTACTCTGCAACCTGTAATTTTGATCCCACGATTATTATATTCCATAAACCCACATCACACACATCCCAAACCGGAGGATTATATGGATACATCAGACTTTTTCTTCAAATTAACCGGAGTACTGGCCATTTTTACCATTTTTGCAGCTGCTGTTTCCTGCGAACAAACAGCTGCAGATGAAAACGGTATTGTTGCATTTGTCAATGTCAATGTAATTCCCATGACCAATGAACAGGTTTTGGAAGATCAAACGGTTATTGTTGAAAATGGCCGGATCATTTCTGTGAGTTCGGCCGGGCAGGCAGATCTCCCGGCCGGGGCAATCCATGTAGACGGTACCGGACGATACCTGATGCCCGGCCTCGCCGAAATGCATGGCCATGTTCCCGGTCCGGATAATCCCGAATATCTGAGAAATGTACTTTTTCTATATATCTCGAACGGGGTGACCACTGTCAGAAATATGGCGGGGAACCCGTATCATCCTGAACTGCGGGATGAGATTCTGCGTGGGGAGATACCTGGCCCGGCGCTTTACATTGCCAGCCCCTGGCTAAGTACCGGCAATATGCCAACGCCCGACGACGCCGGGCGGGTGGTGCAGAATTACCACGAGGCTGGATTTGATCTCCTGAAGATCGGGAGCATTCCACCCGAAACCTATGACCGTATGGCTGCCAGTGCTCATGAAACAGGAATACCATTTGCCGGACACATTCCGGAAGGTGTCGGGCTTGAACGGGCAATCGAGGCAGGTCAGGCGTCGATCGATCATCTCGACCGTTATGTGGAATTCCTTGTTCCAGATGATGTGAATACGGAAGATAGAAACAGCGGTTTTTTCGGCAGCGGCCTGGTTGATCTTGTTGATACTAACCGGATTCAGCTTGCTGCAGAAAAGACGGCCGAAGCCGGTACGTGGAATGTGCCTACCCTGAGCCTTGTGGAGCATCTGGCCTCTCCCGAACCGCCGGAAGAAATGATCCGAAGGCCTGAAATGCGCTATATGCCGCAGGATGTTCTCGACAGCTGGCTTGAATCCGCACGGAACTTCAGGTCAAGGGATGATTTTCAACCCGAAGCAGCTCAGCGTCTGGTTGAGATCAGAAGAATGCTTCTGAAAGCCCTGTATGATGGGGGAGCTCCTGTAGCACTGGGTTCTGATGCCCCTCAATTTTTCAATGTTCCGGGATTTTCCATACATCATGAAATGAGAATGATGGTTGATGCGGGCCTTACGCCCTACGAGGTGCTGGTGACCGGCACCCGTAATCCCGCCGAATACTTTGGTATACCACAAGAGTTTGGGACGATTGAGCCTGGCCGCCGTGCCGACCTGATCCTTTTGGAAGATAATCCGTTTGAGGATATTGCCAATGTACAAAAACGGGCAGGAGTAATGGTACGCGGAGAATGGATGCCGGAAAGCTATATCCGTGAGCGTCTTGAGGAGATTGCGGAAGCTGTAGAAAGCAGGTAGTAAGTAGTAATCAATATCTTTTTAGTGATTTAATAATTTCAGAACCCTGACTCCATATTAAAAAAACAAGGGGTTACAGAGGTTGTTTCGTAAAACAGAAAGTCGTTTTTGTTAGTAGTCTGTTGTCAGT
>JBHJOO010000543.1:0-3033 GCA_050329675.1 Balneolaceae bacterium | reverse complement strand
GGGAGATGCTTTTGACCCATTTCGGGTTGGCGTGGACCATCTTGCTCTGGCTTGCGAAGATGAATCAGAATTGAGCCGGGTAGCCGGTGAACTGGACAAGGCTAACGTCTGGAGTACCGGCGTAAAGACCGGCCCGACACTGAACAAAAAATATGTGGTTTTCAAAGATCCCGACCGGATTTCCTGGGAGTATTACATGGTCTGAATTTCAGACATCAGAAAAAATTTTAAAGAAAAAACTATGCGAAAAACATGGAATCAGTACCGCACTTGTCACCTGTTTTATTATCACAATTACTGACTATGGAATAAGAGTGGTAAACAATAAATACCGGAATTTTGTATCATGAAATCGAACTGAAATCCTGTCACCTGGACTGAATTGAAACATGAAAATTGCCCTGTTGGTTTGCGATCGTGTGCCTGAACCGTTACGGGAAAAACATGGAACATACCCTGACATGTACAGAAGTCTGTTCGAATTGCCGATGGATGCGTTTTATGTCTGTGAGGGTGATTTTCCGGCCCTTGATGATTATAAAGCATTTATCTGTACCGGTTCCCGGCATTCGGTTTATGAAGAGAGCGCATGGATTCTCGAGTTGAAGCAGTTCACGCAACGTGCGTATCAGGCCGGGAAAATATTTATCGGTGTTTGTTTCGGTCACCAGTTGATTGCCGAATCACTCGGCGGCAAGGTGGAGCGCTCGGATGGCGGTTTCCTGATCGGCATACATACCTTTGAGATCATCCGGCCAAAGGAGTGGATGAAACCGTTGGAGCGGGAATTCAATATACTGATGCTTTGTCGGGACCAGGTGGTAAAGCTCCCGGAAACCGGGGATATGCTCGCGCAATCCCCTTATTGTCCGGTAGGGGCGTTTCAGATGGAGGAGCACTTTTTGGGGATCCAGGGTCATCCCGAATTTACTAATGAATACAACCGGGCCTTATTCGAGCTTCGGCTGGGGAAAAAAGACGCGGAGAAAAAAGCATACGCACTTCGAATTTTCCATGAAAAGAAAGCCGACCGCTCAAGACTGGCAGCAGCCCTTCGAAATTTTCTGAATCACTAAAACGGTATCTTCCTGCATTTCTCATAAATATATCTCATATTAGTTGTAATTCAATAAAGTGCAATTCGCTGCAATCAATTAAAGCTAATGTTCAAATTCAGAATCTGCCATGGCAACAAACAAAGGAATGATCACACGCGGTGAACTACAACAAAAGGCTGACACCGAAGATATCGAAACCGTTATTGTTGCCTTTACGGATCATTATGGCCGGTTGATCGGAAAGCGTTATGACGTGGATTTTTTCCTTGAAAGTGTACTGAATCATGGCTCCCACGCCTGTGATTATCTGCTGACCACCGATATGCCCATGGAACCTGTCCAGGGTTACAGCTTTGCCAACTGGGAGCTCGGTTATGGCGACTTTCATCTGGTTCCGGATCTGGCAACCCTTAGAACTGCCAGCTGGCTTGATAAAACGGCGCTGATACTCTGTGATCTAAAGCGGGAAAGCAATCACTCACCCGTTGAAGTGGCACCGCGTTCTATTCTGAAAAAACAACTCGAAAGACTCAGCCTTGCCGGCTTGCATTCAAACGCCGCATCCGAAATCGAGTACTACCTGTTTGAGAACAGCTACCGTGCCGCCCATGAAAACAAGTATGATAACCTGACGGCTGCGGGCTGGTATATTGAAGATTATCACATCCTCCAGGCGACCCGAACCGAGCAATTCACAGCTGCATCGCGCCGCAATCTGAAACGATCCGGTATTCCGGTGGAGAGCTCCAAAGGCGAATGGGGGCTCGGCCAGCACGAAGTGAATATCCGTTATGCCCGCACTCTGGAAATGGCCGACCGGCATGTCATTTTTAAACAGTGTCTGAAAGAAATCGCCGACAAGCAGGAGTTTTCCGTCTCATTTATGGCAAAATTTCATGAAGACCGGGCCGGATCCAGTTGTCACCTGCATCTCAGCCTGTGGAAAGGTGATGATAACATTTTTCCGGGCGATGAAGACTACGGGCCGGTCAAAGCCTCGAAGGAGTTCGGATGGTTTCTAAGCGGGTGGATCCGCTATGTACCGGACTTGATGGTCTTTTATGCTCCGACCATTAATTCCTACAAACGCTATCTGAAGGGATCCTGGGCACCTACAACGATGGGATGGAGTGTTGACAACAGGACAGCCGGTTTTCGGGTGGTTGGAAAGGATCAGCATTTACGTATTGAATGCAGAATACCGGGAGCCGACTGCAATCCGTATCTTGCCTATGCCGCCTCATTGGCTTCCGGGTTGAAGGGCATGGAAGAGAAGATTGCCCCGCCTGCCTGCTTTCAAGGCGATCTCTATTCTGCGACAGAGCTGCCGGAAGTGCCGGTAAGTTTGGAAGAATCGCTCAGGTATTTCAAAAACAGTGAGCTCGCAAAAGAAGCTTTTGGTGAGGAAGTGGTTGATCACTATTCGCATTTTTATCAACAGGAAGTAAACGCTTTCAACAGTTCGGTTACCGACTGGGAACGCAAACGATATTTTGAACAGATTTAAAAGAGGGTCTATAAGATGAAATTGAAAAACAAAACGGCGTTGATCACCGGTGGAAGCAGTGGCATCGGAAAGGCCTCCGCCATTCTATTCGCCAGCGAAGGTGCCAATGTCGTAATCGCGGATATCGATGAATCCGGCGGACAGCAGGTCCTGAACGAAATCGAAAGCCGTGGAGGCAAGGCTGCGTTTATCACAGCCGATGTTTCAAAATCCGAAGACTGCCGAAAGATGGTTCAACACACAGAATCAACGTATGGCAGACTCGACGTTCTTTTCAACAATGCCGGTATCATGCATCCTGACGATGGCGACTCTGCATTAACAGAAGAAGAGATTTGGGATCTGACCCTGAACATCAACGCCAAAGGTGTTTTCCTTGGCTGCAAATACGGCATTCCCGCCTTAAGACGGGCTGGCGGCGGGTCTGTGATTAATACGGCTTCCTTTGTCGCCTTGATGGGAGCCGCC
>JBHJOO010000407.1:0-3445 GCA_050329675.1 Balneolaceae bacterium | reverse complement strand
CCGTGAACACCTCCACCCGGCGGTGTGGATGACGAACAAAAGTAAATTCCGCTGGCAGGTGTACCATAAGGATTAACCATTGAAACCGGACGAGAAAATAGCTGCCACACATCCTGTGCACCACCATTTATATCGCCGCCGATGTAGTTTGAATTGTAAGCTTCAATTTGGGCAGTATTCATCGTGTGCCGTTTTATGATGATCTCTTTAAATCCGGGAGCAAATCGTTCAATCTGATTTTCAATAGCTTTTGTCATATCAAGTGTCGAGCCATTGGGAACATGGCAATAAGCCCACAATGTTTCTTTATGGTCCTCGGTTCGGGAGCGGTCAAAGTTACTTTGCTGTGCAATCAGCACGTAAGGTTTTTGAGAATTTTTCCCAATCGAAATTTCTTTTTCAGAAGCGGCAATTTCGGAAAATGATCCTCCAAGATGAACTGTTCCGGCAAGTTTACATCGTCCATCTTTCCACGGAACCTGACGGCTCAGTGCATAGTCTATTTTAAAAACGCCGGCCCCATAGCGAAAGGCTTTTAATTTTTTTATATATCCGGCGGGCAATCTCTTCCCTGCAATTTTTAACACCTGACCCGGTGTCAGGTCAAATAGTATAACCCTGGCTAAGGGCAGGTCATCCATGCAGGTTATCACCGTTCCTGTTTCAATCTCGCCGCCAAGTGATTTCAAATAATTACCCATTGCATCTGCGATAGATTGAGATCCGCCCTTAGGTAGCGGCCAGCCTACAGCATGTGCGGCTGCACCGAGTACAAGGCCGATAGCAGAAGTGGTTACTTTATCGAGCGATAGAATACTGTGAGCGGCTAATCCTCCAAACAGTGCGGCGGCCTGCTCTGTTTTGAACTTTTTCACCAAACGGGTTGCCGGCTGAAGAGCTTTTAATCCAAAACCTGCCAGTCGGAATGGATGTGATGGAATTGAGAGCGGGCCAAGAATATCTGCGGTAAGAGACTCCCAATTTTCTGCCAGAGGTTTCAATAGCTTTTGGTATGTACCGGCATCGGAGCCAAGAGATCGTGCTGTTTCATCAATATCTTTATGAACGATTACGGCAGGCTGATCATCCAGAGGATGAGCAAGCGGATAATCCGGCTGGATCCATTCGAGGCCAAAATCTTCAAGAGGGAGCTTTCTGAGAAACGGTGATGATGCAGCCATTGGATGAATAGCAGAGCAAATATCATGTTTCAATCCGGGAAGTGTAAGCTCTTTGGTTCTTGTACCGCCGCCAATGGTATCTGCTGCTTCGATTACCTTTACAGATAAACCTTCGAGCGAAAGGCGGATGGCAGCAGCCAGGCCGTTTGGTCCGGAGCCAACAACAACAGCGTCAAATTGATCGGTAGTTTGCATATTTAAGAATTGAACGTAATCCCCAAGGTTAATTATTTATAATAAATCAATAATTCTGCAGAAGTACTGTTATAAATAGCTAATCTCACTAAAACCCCTTATCTGCCAAATGCCGGATTATTGAAATCCAGAATTTATTTACAAGTTCAAGCCTGTCTTTTGCTACGCGGATATTTGTTTGTTCAAGATGGCTGATAGATACCGTTTTCAGGTGCTCACCCCATTTTGCACTCTCAACTGATACAAAAGAATCATTTATTCCTTCATGCTGGAATATATATTGATTCTGAAACCTGAATAGTGAATTTAAAGGTGCTTTTGTACCCTTGCCAACGGCAGCACTAACCGAAAAATATTGAATATCATCTGCATTTTTTATTAACGAGTTAAATTCCTGCCGTACATAATCACAGCTTAGTTGTTTAACTGCAGAGATAGCATCACTTTTGGCAGAAGGGTAAATATTATCGCCAAACCAGTCAAAAAATTCGGCAAGTTTATCTTTAACCAATTCAGGAGTTGAAAGAACAAAATCGGCAAGGCTGGTGCCCTGATGAGGAGTGGAAATGGTTGTAAGCGATGTAACAGAATCAGCAATATCAAGTTTCGATATGGCATAACGCATATCAAGGCCGCCCATACTGTGCGCAACTACATTCATTTTTTCGAATCCATATCTGTCTTTCAGCTGGTGGATGCGGTCGGCCCACTGTTTGGCACGCGTTTCGATGGTAGCATAAGGTACAATATTTGGTGAAAATGCAATTACGCCGTGTTGTCGAAGTAAAATACACGGATCATGCAGTAAGGATGGTTTCACAAGCCCTGCAATGGCACCATACCCGTGGCACATTAATACAGGATATTTAAGCTGAATAATTTCAGGCTGAGGAAATTCCTGCAGCTTGAATTTTTTCATAAATCGCTCGGTTTCAATGAATTTCATTTTATATATAGTATCACAGTTCTTTAGTCTGAATCAGCACTTAACTCCCAAAACGGTTGAAGCCCGGGGTCTGTTTTTAGGGTAATTGTACGTATAACCGTATCATTATAGACCAATTGTATATCCATATCGTATCCGGGCAAACTTATTTTAGCGGGACTGTCCACATTGTATGGCAAAAGCTGTCTGTGCAAGCGGTAATGCAAACTGGTTTTTGATACAGAAGGAGCTACCTGAACGGTATAAATTTTTCTTGAAAAAACAGAATCAATTTGGATAGTTTGTTTTTTAATTTGTGATTCAGGCAGATTAAAATGATGTAAAGTGTTAATAATGAGTGAATCAAGCTGAGAGGCTGAATAGAGCGTTTTATGATGGGTATCACTGCTGTCGAATAGTAAAAATAATGCGGCTGCACATGAGAAAGCCAACAGTATCACAATCCATTTTTTTTGATTTAGTGGCATATGGTACAAAAATCGATTTAATCTTGTTTTAAGAGTACATTGTACATAAGGCTGACAGCCCGTACATTAGCAAACTGAATTGAAATGTAAGAATTGTCAGCAAACTATGGCATTAACTTTTTTGAAGGTAGAATCAAAAAAACAGATTGATCAGTTTCATAAACTCCCGTTTGCTATCTATAAAAATTATCCGAACTGGATACCGCCGTTCCGTTTTGAGATTGAAAATATTTTTGATCCTGAAAAAAACGACTTTTTCGCGCATGGTGAATGTGAACGGTATCTTGTTCTGACGAACGGTGAGATAGCCGGGCGGTTTGCCGTAATGAATAATCGCAACAAAGATCTGATTTATAAACCTCCTATGGGGGGGATGGGATTTATTGAAATGTATGATGATCAAGAAATAGCTGACGGGATTGTTAATTTTGCGAAAGAGTGGCATAAAAAAAGAGGATACGGTGCATTTCGCGGCCCCATCAACTTTGGTGAAAATGATAATTACTGGGGGCTATTGGTCAAGAATTATGATGAGCCGCCGATTTATGGAATGTACTATCATCCGCCCTATTACAAAAAGCTTCTTGAAGCTACCGGTGCCGAAAAGCTGGATGATCACTGGAGTTACAAGCGCCATTTTGATCAGCCTCTTCCCG
>JBHJOO010000094.1:0-2195 GCA_050329675.1 Balneolaceae bacterium | reverse complement strand
TTTGAGGCTCTTCAGGCTGAAATGGCAGCTTCAATTCTTTTAACTCTACTGATTTATAAATTTCCATACCGTTTCGCCACAGTTTTAAGTAAACGATATCGCCCGGCCTGTACATGGCGACTTTTTCCTGGAGTTCATTTACTTCATTTACCGGAAAACTATTCACTTCAAGTATGATATCTGCAGCTCTGAGATCTGCCTTTCTCGCAGCTCCGTCTTCGGTTGTATCAACAATATAAACTCCTTTAATAACATCAAGATCAGCTTTTTCAGCAATCGCGCTCGTTACTGATTCGATTGTTACACCAAGCATTCCCCTCTTAACTTCTCCAAACTCAATGATATCTCTTGCAACTTTCAAGGCCAGATTACTTGGTACTGCAAATCCATAACCCTGATAATTTCCGCTTTGTGTTGCTATTGCAGTATTAATGCCTATCAATTCGCCACTTGTATTTACAAGGGCACCGCCGCTGTTTCCCCGGTTTATTGCAGCATCGGTTTGAATAAAGCTTTCTATTCGCATCAGGTCATCAATAATATCTACATCTCTGCTTAATGCACTAACGATACCTGCTGTAACAGTTGATCGTAAACGAAACGGATTTCCAATTGCAAGAACCCATTCACCCACTTCTAATAGGTCAGAGTTTCCAATAATCATGGCAGGTAAGTTTACAGCATCAATTTTTAGAACAGCCAAATCAGTACTTGGATCTTTGCCAACAATTCTGGCTTCAAATGTTTTTTTATCATCAAGTGTAACGGTAATTCCATCCGAAATTGCTTCAGCAATCACATGATTGTTCGTAAGTACATATCCATCTTCAGAAATGATGACCCCCGATCCAACTGTTCTTGCTCTTGGAGGCAGAAAGCGGTCCCAAAAACGCCTTGAGTCATCTCCTTCTTCCCTGCCGGTAATTCGGCGATTATTTACAGGTACAATGGTTTCAATATAGACAACAGCGGGTTTTACATCTCTTGCTATAGATTGAAACAGAAATCGTGAATCAATTTTCTCAAGATCATCACTGTTCCAAAAGGGTGCTTCACTCCTTTTAATTTCTGTTATTTTCACTTCAGACAGGTCAACCGGCCAGGAAGCTGATCTGAACATGGAAATAATTAATCCCAAAAGTATCCCAATCAGAATCAATAATATCCCGGTTAGTATGTAATCTCTTTTTTTCATATCAGTAATCAAACAATTGGTTAAAAATCCGGTCAGACTTCCGTTCCTTCATTCCTTCAACATGATAACGAAAGTACTTATCTAAATGCTGAATCAGTTCTTTTAATTCACTTTTTCTTAATTCTGTTTCAAAAATTGTCGATTTTTTTGTAAAAATGGCTTTTTTAATAAATTGATATTGATCTATCGTCAACAAAATAGAGTTATTATTTTCAGGATGACCGGATATAACGCCATTATCAATATTCAAAAACATCTTATCATTATCAATTTCATTTAATTGTAATCCGATACCCGTAATTTGAGCAAGCTGAATTTGTACGTAAGGTAATATTAATTTTGAAGGATTGTCGATATCATTAATCCATGGTAAGAAACGCAATAGAAATGTAAAAATTGAATTATTGATTTCATTTTCGTGGATTAACTGATTCACAAGTTCAAGAACCGATGATATCAATGCTATTTTAAAAATATCGGTACGTATTCCAAGCAGCTTTTGTAAATAGGCGGCATCCGACAGTGTTTGAACAGATCTTGCAGGCTTATAATAATATACGACTTCCAGTATCTGTCCAAGAGCCATCATCCCTGAAAACTTGCTTTTAGGCTTGCGGGCGCCTTTGGCTATTACCGCTATTTTCCCATGTTTCTTCGTCATAAGTGTGACAATCAGACTCGATTCACTATAATGAATCACCTTTAAAACAATGGCAGATGTTTTGACTATCACAAACTTCAGAATTTGATTTTGTTTTTATCTTCAAGATACTGAACCATGGCAGGTAAAAATGTAAGTGCCGTAAACCAGGCCATTCCAATACCCAGTACAGCCATAATGCCGATAGATTGTAAGCCAGGGTGATTTGTAAATAACAGGCCTGCAAATCCCAGCATAGTTGTAAATGACCCTATTGTAATATGCTGCCCCGTACTTGAAAGTACATTCCACATGCTGTTTCTTCCTTCATCATGATATCGATGAGCAAGATGGGCACCA
>JBHJOO010000439.1:0-6430 GCA_050329675.1 Balneolaceae bacterium | reverse complement strand
GCATAACCACGATGAAAGCAATAACCAGTCCGGGCAGTCTTTTAGGTTTTAAATGCTCCAACACACCCGGGGTGTAGGTTAAGTAAATTACAATTGCTAATCCCGTAAAACTCAGGGCTATTGACCAGAAGAGATATTTTAAAGAAAACAGCTGCTCCGCTGAGCTGTCGTTATTTTGAATGAGCTTATTCAAAAAGTTGGGTTCTGCAGAATTTTAAGTTGCAAACATCCGGATTTCATTTTTGATATCTTTATCAAAAAAATAAACCCACAATTTATAATTGCAGGTTTATTTTAAAATCCGGTCAGGCTATAGTTATCTCATCGTTCAGATAAACATCCTGAATATAGTTAAGTAATTTAACACCTTCTTTCATAGGCCTTTGAAAGGCTTTTCGGCCGCTGATTAATCCCATGCCGCCTGCACGTTTGTTAATAACAGCAGTCTTTACGGCATCGCTGAAATCATCACTACCGGATGCGCCGCCTGAGTTAATCAGTCCCGCCCGGCCCATATAACAGTTGGCAACCTGGTACCGTGTAAGATCAATCGGGTTGTCTGTAGTAAGTTCTGTATAAATTCTTTCATCCAGTTTGCCGTATGAAGAATCTCCCGTATTCAGTGCTTTATAACCGCCATTGTTATCCGGCTGCTTTTGTTTTATGATATCTGCTCCAATGGTGACACCAAGGTGATTGGCCTGTCCGGTTAAATCTGCTGAGGAGTGATAATCAGTTCCTCCTACTTTAAAAGCACTGTTTCTCGTGTAGCACCAAAGTACAGTCGCCATTCCAAGCTGATGAGCATATTCAAAAGCTTCGGCAACTTCCACTATCTGCCGGTTGGATTCTTCAGATCCAAAATAGATCGTGGCGCCAACAGCCGCAGCACCCATATCAAACGCTTGTTCAATGGTTCCGAACATGATCTGGTCATACGTATTCGGATAAGTCATCAGCTCATTATGATTGATTTTAACGAGAAACGGGATTTTATGTGCATATTTTCTGCTTACGGCTCCCAATACGCCAAATGTTGAAGCGACTGCATTGCAGCCCCCCTCAATAGCCAGTTCCACAATCTTTTCCGGATCAAAGTAATCAGGATTTTTTGCAAACGAAGCACCGGCACTGTGCTCAATTCCCTGATCCACCGGCAAGATTGACAGGTAACCGGTGCCCGCAAGACGGCCCGTATTAAACATTCGCTGAAGGTTTGTCAATACTCGAGGCCCTCTGTTTGAGTGATACCATACATCATCCACATACGAGGCAGTTGGTATGTGAAGCTTGTCTTTTGAAATTGTTTTGCATTTATGCCCTAATAAGGACTCTGCGTCTTTGCCTAATAATTCTTCAATACTATTTAATTTTAATGCCATTTGAAATTCCTCTTATCTGCAGGTTTTATTTAGCTTTTTAGTGTAAAATATTATATCGCTGTAATATACAGTATATGAAATGAAATGGCTATCAAAGCCTGATGAAAGGGCTTCCAAATGAGAAATTTTTTTTATTGGCCGGTTGACCGGTTAAATTCAATTGCCTGACCCCTTACCGGCTTGCTGTCTCACCGGCCGTTACTCAGGTCAGTGCCATTCTAACTGATTATTTGGACAGGCTCAGGTTAATCCTGCCTGCCACACTGTTTAATTCACAGGTTATTCCTTATATTTAAAACTTGTTTTCTTTTTAGGACAGTCTTTAACCATATGCACATTAGTGAAATTAATTTAGGGAAAAATCCCGTATTACTGGCTCCGATGGAGGATGTTACCGACTCACCCTTCCGGCAAATCTGCAAGCGGATGGGTGCGGACGTGGTTTATACGGAATTCATAAGCTCGGAAGCGATTATTCGTGATTCGGATATTGCCATGCACAAAATGCATTTCGAAGAAGCAGAACGTCCATTTGGTATTCAGATTTTTGGAGGCCGCGAAGAGGCCATGGAAGGCGCTGCAAAAGTAGCCGAAGCAAACAATCCCGATATTGTGGATATCAACTTCGGATGCCCTGTTTACAAGATTGTGAAAAAAGGAGCCGGGTCCGCCTGCCTGAAAGATCTCGATATGATGGAGAGAATGGCCGGAACGGTTGTCGATGCCGTAAGAGAAATTCCGGTAACCGTCAAAACACGTCTCGGGTGGGATGATTCCACAATCCGCATTCAGGAAGTTGCTTTGATGCTTCAAAAGACCGGGGTAAAAGCTCTCACTGTGCATGCCAGAACACGCTGCCAAAAGTATAAAGGCGACGCCCGGTGGGAGTGGCTTAAAAAACTGCGTAATACGCCGGGACTGGAAATTCCAATCATTGGAAATGGAGATGTGAACACACCTCAGGATGCAAAAAGGATGTTCGATGAAACCGGTGTTGATGGCGTAATGATTGGGCGCGGTGCGATCGGAAATCCGTGGATATTCCGCCAAACACACCACTATCTCGATACAGGTGAGATTCTGCCAGATCCGACCCTGAGAGAACGGCTCGATTTATGCGCCGAACAGTTGAAATTATCGGTTGCCCATCACGGTGAACGTTACGGTGTGATCATTATGAAAAAACAATACGGCCAATATCTGAAGGGAATCCGAAACGGGAAAAAACTTCGTGCAGCCATTATGGAACAAAAAGAGCTACTGCCTGTGCTTGAACTTCTGATGAACTTTAAGGAAGAAGAATATTTTGCCATGGCAGTTTAAACCGGTTTCCTGCTTTCTTCTTTCTCGCTGCCGGGATTTTGCTTCGCTCAACTTCCGCCTTCTCAGGGCAGCTTGAATGCGAGTTGCAAAGGTTTGAAAATTTCAGGCGTCAGAAATACAGCTGCTACAATTCCGCAAATAATGATGGTATGTAAACCGGCAGTGGCAAGTATATAAATTACATATTTTGACGGGACCGCTTTTGCTGAATCGATGGCTGCCAGGTTGAAACTCATAAACCATATAAAAAGAAATAGAGAAAAAAGGATAATCATCACAATATGATTGATTCCTGTATTAAGCCCGATGATTGCAAGCGTTACTATAATTACATTCACCTGAAGCGGCCATGCATACAGTGTTAAAGTCTGGCTGATATGAGGCAGCCCGCGGTTAAGAAAGTGCAGCCACAGAATGGAAACAGCTTTTGAAAGGGCAGAAAAAATCATACCCGCAAAGAAAAAGAAAAAAAATTGATCCGGCATGAACGCAGGTATTGTAAAATGAAAATGATGGCTCAGGGCGTCAAGGCCATCGGCAGAAAAGAGCGACCTGGCGGTTACATAGAAGATCAGGCCGGACAGAACAACATGTTGTATTAATAAAATCAATCCGGGTGTTGAAAGGTACATCCTGTTTTCTATTACATCCTCTGTAAAAAAATGGTGATTAAAAAAGAAACGATGGAGTGAATGGCTGTACATCGGTTGAAATTTATAATGCAGAATATAGGTGACTATCAAAATCAAAAGCAGAAAAACGGCCGGATTAAAACCGGCTGCCTCTTGGGGCTGAGCCGGTAAAGGAATGGTAAGTAAACCGTTTTCCTGATAGTTTTTTAGAATAACCTTCATCTCGTCCGATACCTTCATTCGCTCAAGCAACCATGGCCCGTTTAATACAATCACCGATCTTTCAGTCTGTAAACTCTGTTCCATAACCTGTTTCAGATTTTCAAAATTTTCAAAATCATTATCCGAAAGTTTTAAGCTGAAAAGCTGGTTGGGCAGAAACACGTAAGAATCGAAGGGAGGCACTTCAAAATTGATAAAATCAAGATTACCCGGAAAGGGTATGTTCGCGGCCCGGAATGGGATAGTGATAAAAAGTGGCAAGGCCGTTTGTTGAGTTGTTTTTAGCCGGGCCATAAAATCAGAAAGCAGTTCTCTTGTTTTCGAATCCCATATGAGTGGATGTACCGCAATTGCGAAACCTGCTATTTTATCCGGAAGAGCCTCCTCCAACAGGTTATAATCCGACACCAGGTTTTGCAGGTACAGGCTGTCTGCAGACAGGTTGTTTAAAGCGATCAGATATTTCTGATTTGTAGAAAAAAAATACCGGAAGGGCAGATCCTGCAATCTGGTTAACTGATCAAGGCTTGCGGAACCTGTCAGATACAGCAGCCGGATACCGTTTCTGTTAATGAGTTCAAAATCCGATTGATTCAGTTGTGAAAGGCCGGAAACCGGAAATTCAAGAGCGACAAAATGGGTTTCCGCATCAGAGTACGGGGAATGATCTGCCATCGAATAAACATTCGACGATCCCGGAATTATAAATAAGAGCAGGCTGAAAATGTAAATGACGTCATTTGACATTATTTTTTTACTTCAATCGCATGTTCGATTGGTATTTGACGCGTCTCCTTAAATGTGGAGAGGGCAATATTTGACCGGGTTTTGGTAACGCCGTTCCAGGATTGGATTTTTGATAGAAGTTTTTCAAACGATTCAGTGTTCAGAGTTCTGACCTTTAAAACATGAGACCCGTCTCCGGTAATCGAGTGGCATTCCAGTATCTCGGGATGTTCAATCGCTTTCTCAACAAAAGACTGATAATTGTCCGATTTATCCACTTCAACAAAAATGAAGGCAGTAATATCAAAATGAAATTTTTTAGCATCCAGAACCGCGTCATAACTTTTTATCAGCCCGCGTTCTTCGAGCTTGCGCATTCGTTCTGATACCGAGGGAACGGAGAGATGAACAATCTCGGAAATGGTATTACGCTGTGCTCTTCCGTTTTTTTGCAAATGGTTTAGAATGATGATATCTGTTTCGTCAAGATTGTGCGCCATAGTAAATTTAGCCTAAGTTATATAAATGTAAGGTAATTTAGCCTAAATTATTTAGGTAATCAATAGGGTTTGTAACGATTTGTCGTAATCGTAGAACCGTAGAACCGTAGAACTGTAAAACAGCAGAACTGTAGAATCGGTAGGCGTTTAAAAATGTTTCTCCCACCCTTTGCGTCCCCGCGTCTCCGCGTGAACCAAACAAATCCCAAAGATATTTTTAAAAGTTGTATCTCCCATCCTTAGCGCCCCCGCGTCTCCGCGTGAACCATTCAAGCCTGCATATCACCCCTCTATTTACAGTTCCTGATTCCCGCCCCAAAGGATTTCCGGCGTAAAGAGCTTCTGTCGAAAAAAAAGTTCAGCCCGCCAGAAGCTCATACAGCCCCACATTCAAAAACAGGTTTTCCCGGCCCACCTGTTTGCTTGTCAAAATCCCGGCCTCTTCAAGTTCGCGGAGGTACTCGGCGGCGGTTTGGCGTTTGGCGATGCCGCGGTCCACAAGATATTTCACCTTGCAGTAGGGTTGCTCGAACAGCAGCTCAATCAGTTCTTTGGAGTAGACCCGGTCCGGCAATTTCTCTCGTGCAATTTCCAGCGTTTTCTCCAGCAGGGCGATGATCTCCCCGATCCGTTTCATGGTCTGCCCCGAAGTAACCTCCACCGCCTCCAGTATGAAGAGGATCCACGGTTCCCACTCTCCGTTCTCAGTTACCCCTCGCAGCAAGTTGTAATACTCTTGCTTTTTGCTGATGATCGCGTCACTCAGGTAGAGCACCGGCTGGTTTAGCAGCCCTTTGTTTATCAGGTAGAGAATGTTGATGAGTCTCCCGGTCCGGCCGTTGCCATCCTCAAACGGATGGATCGCCTCAAACTGGTAGTGTGCCACCGCCATTTTAATCAGCGGGTCCACACCATCCTCAGCGTAGAGATAGTGTTCCAGGTTCTCCAGCAGATTACGGATCAGCTCTTTCCCCTCCGGCGGCCAGTAGATAATTTTTTGTGTGTTGGGATTGGCGATCACCGTGCCCGGTTCGGTACGGATGCCCTGGCCGGTCTCTTTGATCGTCTGCATCAGCTCAATAAACAGATCGGCAGAGAGTGGGTTATCGTCCAGCCATTCTACGCCTTTCCAGAGGGCCTGGCGGTATCGAAGTACCTCTTTGGTTTGCGGATCCACGCTGCTGTCCTCAGTCGAGAGTGCGGTAAAAAGTTTGTCGTTCGTAGTGACTACATTTTCTATTTCCGAACTTGATTTTGCCTCCTGTAAAACAATCGAGTTGACCAGCATCGATGGGTTGGGCAGGCTCTCCGATTTCCCCTTCAATTCTCCCAGCGCACGGTTAGCCACGATGGCTGCCTTCAGGACGGCAGGCGTTTCAATATCAGCCTCGGGAGGCAGCGGGGGCAGGTAGTTATGTGGTTTGTCCGGGCTGTACGACATGTCGATGATTTCGATAGGTTGGTATTTTATGTCGAAATATACACAATTTATCGACATAACATAAAAACATGTCGATTCGGAAGACATGACCTGCCTTCTCTTTAACAAACACACCCTTAGCACCCCCGCATCCCCGCGTGAACCATCCAAATCCCAAAGATTTTTTTTAAAAGTTGTATCACACATCCTTTGCGCCCCCGCGTC
>JBHJOO010000424.1:0-2054 GCA_050329675.1 Balneolaceae bacterium | reverse complement strand
AACAGATTATTCCCATCCGCATGTTTTCCCAATCGCTTAACAGATTGAAATTTATCAATTCATGACTTCAGAAATTGTCGATGCAGTTGTAATCGGGGCCGGCCTTGCAGGGATTTCAGCAGCCGCCAGTTTACAGAATAAAGGTTTAAACGTATTGCTGATAGACAGGTTCAAAGCGGGGTCAGGAGCTTCAGGAGCCCCACTTGCACTGTTGAACCCGGCCACGGGGCGCCGCGCAAAAAAAAGCTGGAATGCTGAAGTGTGTCTGGCAAAAACCCTCGGTGAACTGCACCGCCTGCAGGAAACATCCGGCCTGCCCATTTTTTCGGCAAACGGCGTTCTGCGTCCGGCGATTGACAAGAAATTGGCGGAACAATTTATTGAATCTGTCCATAAATATGACTGGCCGGATGATTGGGTGGAGTGGTTGGATGAAAAAGAGATAAAAAAATTAATCCCTGGAGTAGTATGTTATAGCGGTGGGCTAAAAATCAAACCGGCAGCCACAGTGCATCTGCCTAATTATGTGAATGCAGTTCTCGCTGAAATGAGAGAAAAAGATATATCGATTTTTGAAAATGATGATTATTCCATTGAACACAAAAGAGATTGGATCCTGAAAACAAAAAATAGAACTTTTATAGCTGATATCTGTATCCATACTACAGGTTATTGGGTTAAAGATTTTCCGGATTGGGATTTTTTAAATCTACATGCCGTAAAGGGACAGGCTCTTTCACTTTATTTCAGGGAGCAGCTGCCCTTTTGTTATTCCCTGTCAGCACTCGGATACATTGCCATACTGCCGGATATACCAAATATGCTTGTGGCAGGCAGTACGTATGAACACTCTTTTAAAAGTACCAAACCTGACCGGGCAGGAAGAGACGAACTGCTGAAGAAAATAAACCGGATGATACCCGGGCTTGCTGGAACAGCCACTGCAGAAAAAATGTGGAGTGGTGTTCGCGTGACGTCACCCGATAAATTACCCGTAATCGGCGAACATCCGGAAATCAAGGGATCATATATTTTAAATGGATTCGGGTCTAAAGGATTAATATACAGCCGGCATACAGCGGATATTCTTGCGGATTATATAACCGATCAAAAGCCGATTCCCGGACAGTTGGATGTGTGCAGATTTGTCAATCAGAAATGAAACACAAGTCCGCTCACTGCAAATCCAAGTCCGGCACCATTATTTGGCGAATTTGATGAGGAGGCAGCTGCAAGGCTAAACTCAAAATTTCTGAATTCTAATCCAATACCCGCATGATATGTATCAGATGCAAAGCCACCGGTACGGTAACCAATACGAACCGGTACTTTGTTGATAATTTTATATTCACTTCCAAGAGTCAGGTGTATATTTTTTGTATTTATTCCGCGAACGGCAAAACCACGGCTAAGATCCATCATCAGGCTGAACTTGCCTACCATAAGTTGCGATCCAAGATTTATCATCGCCGGAAGTGAACGCCTGAATGAATCTTTCGGGTTTATCTCAAAATTACCGTAAATATCTGTACCAATACTATCTTCAAGTACCGACTGAAAGAATTTACCCTCATCCCCATCGAATTCATCATTAATTACGTCACGATCATAATTAAAACCCTGCCATAAAAAATTTTCTTCTGCCTCGAAGCGGTTAGTCCGGTCTGAAACGCTGATTACTCCAACATCCGTAATTGAAAAACCCATTCTTAACAGTTTCCGGCCTTTAAAAATCATATCCAGCAGTGGAACAGCATTTAATTCCATTTCTGCAGTTAATCCAGCGTCAACTCCCAGGCTTGTCCCCTGGATGCGGCTGATATCACCACCTTTATAATTTACAAAATCAGCAAAGCCGGGATCCGATCCTAATTGGCGTTCTGCATTGTAATTAGCAAGTTGTTCTGACAAGTCTCCTATAGCTTCAAAACTATATTTAAAATTATGTTGAATTTCAGCTCCGCCAATTTCAGAAGCGGATTGAATTCTTAAATCGGATTCCAGAACTGCCGTTGAATAGGCATGGGTTAGAATTACCTTTGGAGCGACTCCGC
>JBHJOO010000304.1:0-4093 GCA_050329675.1 Balneolaceae bacterium | reverse complement strand
ACCACGCAACTATGGTTAAAGTTGTTTAGTTAATCTTTCCTTGAATTCAACAGGCGATTCTTGCTGCAGAGAGGAAAAGAATCTCGAAAAGTTGGATGAATCCGCATGATTAAGCTCATATGCAATCTCGGTAATGGTTTTGCCGGAATAAAGAATCAAGCGTTTGGCTTCCAGCATTATGCGTTCTTTAATAACCAAAGAAGCATTCTTCTTCAGATGCTGCATACAAATCTTGCTGAGGTGGCCGGGAGAGATGTGAAGCAGGTCAGCGTATTCTTTTACGGTTTTGAGGCGCTTAAAGTGTTGATCCACGGCTTTTCGAAATGAGAACACAATGGGATTCAGCCGGGTATCATCCGAGGCTGCCTCGTGCTGGCCGGCATACGCGCGGTTTAGCTGAATCATCAACTGGTAGAGCAATGAACGGATAAGATGTGGGCTGTCATTTTGCAGTTTTTCGAATTCGGCCTCGATTTGCCGTAAAACGTCCAGCGATCGCTCAAAGAGTTCGGAATCGAGATTTAGTGCGGGGTAATTCACGGGGTAATTAAAGAAGGGAAAACGGTACAGAAAAAGTGGATCAGTAAAAAATGTGGCCAAAAAGTGGGGTTCAAAAAACAAAACAATACCGGTTACCGGCTCGCAGCTCAACCAGCGGCGTACCTGTCCCGGAGATGTAAAAAATACCTGCCGCGGTTGGATGGGCAGCGAATAGTCATCCAGCTTGAACGTGCCGGATCCCCCGGTGATGAAGGCGATTTCGTAAAACCCGAGGGTATGGGGTTCCGGGGTGCGGATCATATGCTCCAGCGATTCGATACGACCTATATCGATAAGTATTTTGGTCTTATACTTCTCCCGGTAAAATTCAAAGTGGCGAACATCGTCGTCGGGTGATTCGAAAGTCATGGTTCAATTTATTCGTTCTCGTTCTTCACTGGCACTGTCCCGGTTTCGGGCACCCTTGATATTCTGGTTGCCAAAAGATAAGGAATATGTCAGCCTGAAGGTACGCTGGCTGAAGTCGAATGTTCTGTTGACAAAAAATTCTTCGCCTCCCTGGTTAGTTTTACCCGTTCTTTTCAATGAATTTAATAGATCTGTGACATTAAAGCTTAATCTGGAATTATTTGAGAACTGTTTCTGGATACCCGCATTGAGCGAACCCAATGGATCAAAAGTAACGTTCCCAACCTGCGATTTGGTTTGAAAAAATCCGGAAATTTCTGCCGTAAGGTCTTTCGCAAGCGTAAACGATTGACTGCCATTTATGGAGAGATTGTTGTTGCGAAAAGTCAGGATCCCCGATTGATCTCGCATGTTAGATTGCCGCCAGGTATAGGTTGCCGAATAGCGCATTCTCCACCAGCCTGCAACCCGAAACGGAAAGGCCACCGAAGTGGAAAATATCTGCTGATCCCGTAAATTATCAGGGACGATGAGCTGGGAGTTTTCGGCGGGATTAAACCGGTTTTGAAAGCGGACGATGGAGCTGTCCTCCAGGCTATACTGCGCGGTGATGTTGAGATCTTTAAAACGATATCCGGCCTGAAATGAATGAGCAACCGCGGGCTGCAGTGCTGCGTTGCCGCCAAACGAGGTGCTGGGATCCAGGAAAATCACGAAAGGCGCCATGTCGCTGAATGCAGGGCGATTGATTCGCTTGGCGTACGAGAAGTTCAGGCTGTGCTGTTGATTAATATCGTGCGTGAAAAACACACTCGGGAAGAACCTGCCTATGCTTCTATCTATCACGGTGCCACCGTTAGTTGAAATTAATTCCGTGTTGCTGTGCTCGAATCGCAGGCCGGCCTTTACGACGGTATTCTCATTAAGCTGGTAGTCAAGTTCTGAATAAGCTGCAAGAATTCGTTCTTCCAGATTGCTTTGGGAAGTAAATCCCGGCAGCGGAACCTCATTTTCTTCGACCAGAACGTCATTCTCAAACCGGGATAGGGAGAACTTTAATCCCGAACTTAATTTCAGGTCACCGGTTAGCGAGCGGGTGTAGTCTGCCTTGCCTGCTGTAATATCGAATGGGGTATTTTTTTGGCTGAAGATCCTTTCTTCTCTCAGGGTGTTATTGGCTTCATCAAAAAAGGTCAGATTGTATGACACCGGGTTGCTGTTGTCGTAGGTGAGATAGTCAAAATCCAGGTTCAGTGAACTGCCGTCGCTGAACCTGTGCAACAGGTTCAGGTTTGCGTGCAGGTGATTCCAGTCGTTGTCTTCATTATTTATGGACCTCAGCAGCGTATCGGGCAGGCTTTGAAAGCGCATCCGGGTATTATTAACCGCGTCCATGTCCCATCGGTTGGCATAGCCGGAGACAAACGTGCCCAGGATGGTATTCTCCCCCA
The DNA here is from genome assembly GCA_050329675.1 of Balneolaceae bacterium. Lineage (GTDB taxonomy): Bacteria > Bacteroidota > Rhodothermia > Balneolales > Balneolaceae > CAYVBJ01. The sequence continues at coordinate 1,733 of JBHJOO010000304.1, read as the reverse complement.
CATTATAATCAAGGCTTATCCGGCCGTTATGATTGTTTTGGATCGGGGCGCGGTCACTGGTAAGAATCACTTCGCTGAGATCCGCCCCGGAACCCGTCCGCCGGAAAAAGGTGGTGAACTGCTCCTGGCCACTCCGCAGGTAGGAATAGCTCCCCGAAATATTGACTTTCGAAGCCCGGTAATTCAGATTCATGCTCACATTGCCTGCCTCTCCCCTGCCGTACCCCGCACTTACGGCCATGGTTCCGTTAAGTCCGATGTCCGGGTTTTCCTTGAGCTGGATATTGATAAATCCGGCATTGCCTTCGGCATCGAAACTGGCAGATGGCGTTGTGATCAGCTCGATGCTGCGGATATTGCCGGCATCGAGCCCGGCCAGGTAGTTCAGCAAGGCATCAGCGGGCATGTATTGTTCTCTGCCGTTGATCATTACATTCACTCCATCTTTACCCAGCATGGTAATCGTGTTGTTCTGTCGGTTAATGATGATACCCGGCGCTTGCTCAAGAATCTCCAGTGTACTCGCGCCCGCCGTACTTACCCTGTCTTCTATGTTCAGGACTGTCCGGTCAATTTCTCTGATGATGAAAGGGCGGTCTGCAGTAACCTGTATGCTTTGAAGTTCCAGGTTTCCGGTTTCCAGTACGAGCGTTCCAAAATCCTGTTGAGGATTGGATTCGGATAACCGAAAAGGCTCGGAGTAAAAGGTGGTGAAACCAACCATAGATATGCGAAGCACAAAGCTTCCAGGCTGATCAATATCAATCTCAAAATCTCCATCGATGTTTGCGACTTTCCCGGCAATCAAAGTGTTGTCCGAAGACGACAGCAATACGACTGTTGCCAGAGAAAGCGGTTCTCCCTCCGTGTCGATTACGGTACCATTCACTATAAATTGAGCATTAGACACGGCGGGGATGAAGTTTACGAGTAGTGTCAAAATGATAATCAGGTATTTCATGATTATTGGGGTGTTTTTACTGTTGGGATTCTTTTTTACCAACATATAACAGCCCCTCAATTCTCAACATATCATAATCATGCTATCTTCGGTCAATTTCGGTGATTCCGAAAAAACTCATGAAAATTATCATATAATGCTTTCTGATAAATAAATTGAACAAATGCAGCCAAAATTGGCGTGTTAACCGGATGCGCCTTGCACTACCCTGTCAATTTTTGTTAAACATAAAAACCAACTTACCATGAACCTTCGATCTTTCTGCTCATACCTGGCTTGTACTTTAATTTTAACATCTTTTTGTGTCACCAATGGATTCGGCCAAACCATTCAGGTTTCATTTGACGCCCCTGTCTGGGACTATAGTCATGCTGTTGAAAGCCGGGTTGAAAACTACAAGGGCCGGAAAAGCCTTTACCTGGAAGGCAAAGCTTTCCTAAATGGAACCAATTTTTCTGATGGTGTGATAGAAGTTGATGTGACAACACCCGTCCCAAGAGCCTTTGCCGGTGTGCTTTTTCGGACGCAATCTCCAACCGAATACGAAGAGATTTACATACGCCTGCATAAAAGCGGTTCGCCAGACGGCATTCAATATACACCTGTTTTCAACGATGTGGCAGCCTGGCAACTCTATGGTCCCGGCGATGGATGGGGAATGGCGGCATTTGATAAAAACGAGTGGATTCCTCTCAGAATTGAGGTTAACGGGGATCAGGTCCGGATTTTTGCGGGACAATCCAATGATGCGGTTATAAGTACCAATCTCAGG
>JBHJOO010000144.1:0-4065 GCA_050329675.1 Balneolaceae bacterium | reverse complement strand
AACAGTGGTTAACTCCTATAGAATGGGGCATACACATCTCTGGCATTACTTTCTTGCCACTCATGGATATATTGTTGTAAGTGTTGACGGGCGCGGAACCGGAGGGCGGGGCAGTGTTTTTAAAAAACAGGTTTACAAACGGCTGGGAGAGCTTGAAGCTGCCGACCAGATTGAAGCAGCTAAATATTTTGCTGATTTAAAATATGTTGATTCCGCCCGGATTGGAATTTGGGGCTGGAGTTATGGCGGATTGATGTCGACTCTTGCACTGGCTAAAGGAGGAGATATCTTTTCAGCCGCTATTGCTGTAGCACCGGTTACCAATTGGCGGTATTATGATACCATCTACACCGAAAGATATATGCAAACCCCGTCGGAAAATTGTGAGGGATACGAAAATAATGCTCCGGTAAACCTTGCAAGTGATATAAAAGGTGATTATTTACTTATTCATGGCACGGGAGATGATAATGTCCATTTCCAGCATACGGCTGATATGATTGACGCTCTTGTCCGTAATAATGTTCAATTTCAAACGATGATTTATCCCAACAGAAATCACGGGATTTCAGGCGGTAATACACGGCTGCATTTGTACCGGCTAATGACCGATTTTATATTTCAAAAATTATAACAGGCTTTATTCATCATAAGAATTATGCGATTTGCAGATTATGCAAAAATTTATGTAACTGCCGGTAGGGGCGGCAGCGGGATGTCACATTTCCGGAGGGAAAAATATGTACCGAAAGGCGGGCCTGACGGTGGTGATGGCGGTGATGGCGGCAATATTATTCTCAGGGGCAATAGTCAGCTTAATACACTTCTTGACCTCAGGTACAGAAAATTTATAAAAGCAGAAAACGGGGATCATGGACAGTCGAGCCGGAAAAAAGGCAAAAGCGGAAAAGATGAAATCCTGGCTGTTCCACCCGGAACCGTTGTATTTGATGCAGATTCAAAAGAAAGAATTGGCGAAATAACAAAGGATAATGAGAAACTGATAATAGCTAAAGGAGGGAAAGGCGGACTCGGAAACTGGCATTTTAAAAGCGCGACCAATCAAACACCAGATTATGCACAGCCGGGGCAACCGGGTGAAGAGCGTACAGTAGAACTTGAATTGAAACTGATTGCCGATGTTGGGCTTGTGGGGTTTCCAAACGCAGGGAAAAGTACCCTGTTGTCGGTTTTATCGGAAGCCAGGCCCAAAATTGCATCCTATCCTTTTACCACACTTGAACCCAATCTTGGTGTGGTAACCTATCCTGATTATCGCAGTTTTGTAATGGCCGATATTCCCGGAATTATTGAAGATGCCCACGAAGGCAAAGGGCTTGGATTACAATTTCTTCGGCATATTGAGAGAAATAACCTTTTGTTATTTTTGGTGGGATGTGATACGGATATTGAATCTGAATACAGTGCATTGCTGCACGAACTGAAAGAATACAGGCCCGATCTGCTGGAAAAACCGAGAATATTGATCGTTACAAAAATGGATTTAAAAAAAGATTTTAAGCCGGATATGAAAATAGAGATTGATTCATCCACTCCGGTTGTTTATATATCAGCAGCAACAGGCCATAATATTGATCAATTAAAAGAGCTTATTTGGGAGAAACTTGAAATAATTGGAGAAGACGAACCATCATAGAGCCATACTTGCACTTTTGCAGATTCCCGGTATACGGTATCAGCGAATAAAAATTTTGCTGCAACAAAAACAGGTCAAAACTGCTGAAGATATTTTCAGAATGGAAATACCCGATTTAATGAAAATAGATGGAATTGGTGCGTCTGTTGCCAGGGAGATTGTCAGGTTTGATCAGTGGGATACGGTTGACCGTATTCTGGATTTTACCCGAAAACTGAATTCAATCCTGGTATCCATCACGGATGATGAATATCCACCCCTTCTGAAGCATATTTATGATGCTCCTCCCTTGTTCTGGGTAAAGGGAAACCCCAAAGCATTGTTAAATAATGGAATTGCCGTAGTCGGCACCCGTAATGCGGGGAAATATGGAAGAAACCAGGCTGCTTACTGGACTAAAGAGCTGGTGCGGGCCAGGCTGAATATTAATAGCGGCCTCGCCTACGGAATTGATGGCATTGCCCATAAAACTGCCATTGACTGCGGCGGATGTACAATTGCCGTTCTGGGTTCAGGTATTGACTGGATCTACCCGGAGAAACATACCGGGCTTGCTCAACAAATCATAAGCTCAGGCGGGGCTGTGATAACAGAATTTCCGCCGGGCACGAAACCCGATGCGGGCAATTTCCCGGAACGGAACAGAATCGTAAGCGGCATGAGTGAGGGAGTGCTGGTAATAGAAAGCGGTTTGAAAGGAGGCAGTATGATAACGGCAAGATTTGCTCTTGACCAAAACAGGGAGGTTTTTGTGGTGCCTCACCAGTTAAATCATGTGCATGGTGAGGGCAACAATTATCTGATTAAAAGCGGGCAGGGAAAACTTGTCCAAAAGCCTGAGGATATTTATGAGGAAATCTCGATTTCGGTTTCACTGAACGGATCCGTCCAAACAAAAAATAAAAACGTCTGGAAAGAACTGGATATAGATGAAAGAGGAAAAGAGATTTGCGGACTTCTGGAAAAAGGGCCTCTCCATATTGATTCAATCGCGGAACAGACAAATTCGCAGACTTATCAACTTTTACCCAAGCTGCTTGAACTTGAGATGTTGGGTGCAATTGAACAAAGAGCCGGCAAGTATTTTCAGCTGAAGGAGAACTAAAGGATAGGTTCAAATTGATGGAATTTGATTCACATTTGGTTCTCAGGAATTTGTATTTTCAGGCGAACAGAAATTCCGGTAATATCAAATGAGTAAAATGTCTGACGTAACCATAAAAGAACCCGAGATAACACTACAGCTTGCTATTGATCACGGACTGAACGAAGACGAGTTTGAAGCCATCAAACAACATCTTGGGCGCACACCAACTTTCACCGAACTGGGTGTTTATTCAGTAATGTGGAGCGAGCACTGTTCGTACAAAAATTCAATCCTTGAAATAAAGAAATTGCCCCGGGAGGGCAAACAGATTCTGGTAGAAGCAGGGGAAGAAAATGCCGGGCTCGTGGATATCGGTGACGGGCTTGCCTGTGCATTTAAAATTGAAAGCCACAATCATCCCTCTGCCATAGAACCGTATCAGGGAGCGGCAACAGGTGTTGGCGGTATCCACCGGGATATTTTTACAATGGGGGCTCGCCCTGTTGCGTGTCTCAATTCACTTCGGTTTGGAAATATGAAAAACCCGCGCGTTCGATATTTACTGGATGGTGTTGTGCGTGGAATTTCGGATTATGGTAATTCCTTCGGAGTGCCGACCGTTGGCGGAGAAATCTATTTCGATGATGCCTATGAAGGAAATCCTCTGGTCAATGCTATGAGTGTGGGTATCGTGAAGGCGGGAGAAACTGCGTCGGCTGTGGCAAAAGGAGCCGGCAATCCGGTGATTATAGTGGGTTCAAGTACCGGGCGTGATGGAATTCACGGTGCTACGTTTGCATCCGAAGAGATCAGTGAAGAAAGTGAGGCAAAACGTCCCAGTGTACAGGTGGGTGACCCATTCACTGAAAAACTGCTGCTTGAAGCTACTCTCGAAGCACTGAAAACCGGCGCAATTGTTGGAATTCAGGATATGGGAGCGGCAGGCATTGCCTGTTCAACCTCTGAAATGACAGCCAAAGGTGGTGTCGGTATGAATATCGATCTGGACAAGGTGCCTGCACGCGAAACAGGAATGACTGCCTATGAACTCTTGCTTAGTGAAAGCCAGGAACGCATGCTCATTGTGGCTGAAAAAGGCAGGGAACAGAACGTGATAGATATTTTTGAAAAATGGGATTTGAATGCGGTGATTATAGGTGAAGTGGTGGAAGGGTTTGAAGTTACCTATTGGAAAGATGGGGAAATCAAGGCGAAGATTCCCGCCGGATCGTTGTGTCTCGCTGAAGGTGCGCCACAATATGTGCGCAAAGCCGAAAGGCCGGCATACCTGGATGAAGTACAAAATTTTGACCTGAAATCA
>JBHJOO010000552.1:0-3323 GCA_050329675.1 Balneolaceae bacterium | reverse complement strand
TCATTCCGGGTTATGAGCAGGCCCACAGATCCGAAAGTACCGCAGGTACGGACGATAGAATGGCAGGCAAGGACACCGCCCGGTCGATATCGATCGTATCTGCGGCACTCCCATTTTCTTGCCGTTTCCCTTCCCCGGAATGAATTTCGGGGCAACAAGATCGCCCGCAGCTATGCTGCTCCCTTCTTATAGAACAGAATCTGCCTCCGGCAGTAACAAATTATATAACAAAGGCAAATGAATAAATCTGCCGGGGTTGAACAGAGCTTTTTTGCAAAGCCTTCCGAGCGTAGTGATTCCTCCCAAAAGCTTTCGGAAGCTACAAATGTGTAAACTATGTCATGCTATTTATCAGTTAAGCTTCATTTTAAGTACAACAATCCGCTGATATGCCTCATCAATTCTCTCTTTGCTGACTCGCCCTTCATCAAGCAATTTATTGATAATTTCATGAGCTTTGGGAACGATATCGGGATCGTAAACTGAATTGTTGGCAAAGCTGAGTATATCCACCCCTGCATTAATTGCTTTTTCGATAGCTGTTTCGAGTCCATAATGTGCACGGATAGCGTCCATTTGCATATCGTCGGACATTACCACACCGTCAAAGCCGAGATCTTCACGAAGTATTCCCGTAATCACATTCCCGGAAAGAGTAGCCGGATATTCGGAATCCCAGTTTTCATTAAAGATATGTGCAGTCATGATTATATCCGTAAAGCCATCATTGATGAGATTTCGATACGGGATAAGTTCCGTTTCAGACCATAATTCTGTAACATCTACAAGTCCCAGATGGGAATCATCTTCCGAGCTGCCATGGCCGGGAAAGTGTTTAAGGGTTGTGAATACACCATGTTTGTGATGCGATTCTATAAACCAGGAAGCGTGTTTTGTTACAGTTTCAGGATCACCGGAAAAACTTCGGCCGATGCCGCCTATAATGGGATTTTCAGGATTCAGGTTTACATCAGCCACCGGTGCGAGATTTGTGTTTATTCCAAGTCCGGCAAGTGTCTGAGCTGTGATCTCAGTGTAAAACCGGGTTGAGTCTTCCATATTGGATTCACCAAGATGCTGAGCTGATACGGAAGCCGGGAAGCCATATTGCGTTTTCAGCCGGGCTACACGCCCGCCCTCCTGGTCAATGGTCACAAGCAGAGGCGCAAAAGAATGTTTTTTGAGGTCACTCACAAGTTTTCGAACCTGTGCAGGTGATTCTACATTCCGAACGGGTTCCCGGTTGGGTACATCGTAATCAAATAAAACCACACCACCAAGATGATACTCTTCCAAATCTCTGATTATGTGGGAGCTTTCACTGATGTCCAATCCACGAAATCCTATTTTGAGCATTTGTCCGATCTTAAAATCGATGGATGGCTCCTGAGGCGGAAATTCTGACATCTGGCCGGAAGTACAGCTGCTTAGGGAATAGAGAATTATAAAAAGGAGGATTGCTTTTATTTTCATTCAGGAAGGTGTTTTGGGTAATTTATGTTATTTGGAACAGGATGGTTTAGTTTTCAGTTATCAGCGATCGGTAAAACTGCTTTTAGGTTAATAAATTTGGCAGACTGTTTATTCATCCGATGACTTATAAAGGTTGAATGCATCTTTATTGCCTAAAAATCAGTCATCGGATGAATTTTAATGTGATATTAATGTTTCACAAGCCTGGACGATTTGTCATCAGGCTGTCTAATACGGATTCCAGGTTAAAGGATGCTCTTACATCATTGTAACGGGCGATATTTCCTTCAGGGTTGACCAATATGTAAAATGGGATTCCGCCTCCGCTGTAGGCCTGGAATGTTTCCTGCTGAAAGCCATTGCCTCCGTAAAGCTGAATCCATGGGTTATCGAACCGTTCGATGGATTCAATCCACCTCAAACTGTCTTCTTCTGTTGATATGGCCACTATTTCAAAATGATCCCGTGAAGTGTTTTCGTAAACTCTTTGCATATGCGGAAATTCATCCAGGCAGGGTATACACCAGCTTGCCCAAAAGTCGAGCAACAAAAATTTGCCTTCGAAATCACTCATGGTTACATAATTACCTTCACGGTCGGGTAAATTAAAAGGTACAGCAGGATTCCCCGGGGATACGCCTTTCATTTCACGGTAAAAACCGGATATAAAATCCGTGTATTCATTAAACCGGGAGTATTTGTCAAGAAATTCGAAGTAGGTTGATTCAACTGCATCAAGAGGCATTTCTCCAAGCCTTTCCGCAACAATATGCATCTCAGCATAAGCCCGTGCCCGGGGTTCCGTTACAAAACTTAAAACTTCTCTCTTTTTTGTATCGAACGAATCATAACCAAGCCTCTTTATATCATATTCCATCAGCTCTTCACCATATTCACTTATAATACTATCCTGTATTCCAAAACTCATTGAATAATGATGAGCAAAATCCCGAATACCGGCGCGCTGTGACCAAAGTGAATAAAATGAAAAAAAATCATTTTCTATTGCATATTCAACCAAAGCTGACCTGACAGAATCGGCATCTATATTTTTATTATTTGATATGTGATTAGAAATATTCTGAAACCCCCTGTTAAGATACTCTCCGATGTTATAAAAGTAATAGCGCTCCAAAGGGGTATCTGTTAAATGTTGTTCGGCGACCCCGATTCGTTTTTTGTGAATTTCCAAAATATTGTTTGGTTCCGAGTTACGAAAGGCTGCATATTCTTCGGATGACAGAGCCGAGTCTAAAGGCGCGATATCATCAAGATAGGCCTGATATTTATTGTTCCAGTCAGCAGGATAACCCGCAACGGTTACATCTTTCGGAAATTCATTTTTATTTATATGAATTTCAAGGTCATGACCGGGTATTAAAACAACAGGATACTGATGATCCCCGAATTCAAGAAAAATAATTTGTAAAGAGTCAGGCAAATATTGAAAACTGAACTTTCCATCCTCTGAGCTGGTTATAGTTTTTTCTAATTTTTCAGAATATTTGTAATGAAGAGGCTGCTCAAGACTCTTGATAGTTGTCCGTTCAGGCGGATTGAATTGGCCGTTAATTTTAACATGGCGATTATTGTTACAACCAGAAATCATGGTTATTAAAATGATGATAAAAACGATACAAAAGTTGTTGTTGGCCATGGTAACAAAAGGTAATAAATAAGTTAATTTTTTATTAGAAAGTTCTAATCATTAATAATGTAACAAACATAAATATCGTGCATCTTGTAAGTGATTGTAATTAAGTAAGAGACTAATGAGGGTAAAAATCACTTAGGTATTTTGCTGTTATAATCATAAACACATAATTTAACTTAATAAAGTTGGTAAAAAA
>JBHJOO010000122.1:0-2275 GCA_050329675.1 Balneolaceae bacterium | reverse complement strand
GGGAATGGGTTTGATGAGAGTCTGCGTAACCCTGGATGACAGAGGCAAGTTTGGTACTATCTAATTTATTTCCCAAAGGTTGTTGAACAATATCTTCTGTATGTTCGATTGTAGATATTTCAGGGTTGAAGTGATACTTATAATCTACTTCAAAACTGGGATGGGCAACAACCGGAATGCCTGAAACAATGGATTGTTCGATTGTAGCATCAAAAATATCTTCAGGTAACCTGTTGTACGTTTTGATATAATCGTATCCCTGCTTCTTGTATTTTCTAACCAGTTCTTTAGCTTCTTCAGCCGTATGTATTTGTTTTTTCTCTAAACTTTGATCGTGAGCACCCGTGAATTGAGGACTACTGGTAAAAAGTATGGGGCCAATTAACTTGCTTGTATTGATTTCATCTTTTATTTCTAAATGCATTGGCATACCCAGCAAATTTCTGACCGTTGTTACACCATTAGCAAGGTATAAACCAAGCTCATACCTGTCCCAAAGATGCATATGCATATCAATCAATCCGGGGGATAGAAAACCTCCCTTTCCATCAATAACCTTAATATCATCTTGAGAGCTTGTGTCTGAAATTGTCTTAATAAACCCGTTTTCAATAAGAACTGTTTTATTTCTCAAAACAGTATCACTCGTCATGGGTATAATGTTAACATTCTTAATCAAATAGGAATTGTTTATTAAATCAGTATTGTTTTCAATTTTGAGATAACTGGTTTCCCTGGCTTCGATCTTGAGAATAACCCAGGCCGATATAAATATTATTGTTATTAGAATAAAAACAGAGAAAATTATTCTTTTTATGTATTTCATTATTTTTAAAAAGTTTATACGCTATTAGCGGTTCATTGTTTTTCTCTTTCGTTACAATCTATCATAAATTTTCCCTGGGAGATGTTTCAAAATTACCCCAATTATTGCCCAACGTTTCGTTATATAAGCTATTTTCTTTTTCCTGTTAATTGCATTAAATATTTGCCGGGCTGCTTTGTTAACAGTTGAAACCCAAAATTGCCCGTCTCCTTTTGCCATATCCGTATCAACAAATCCAGGCCTTATGTCGGTTACAAAGACTGGATATTTTAAGAAAATAGCTTTTTGTCTCAATGCTTCTAAATAATTTATCTGAAATGCCTTGGTCGCATTGTATGAAGGGCCCTGTCTGCTTCCGCGCAATCCGCCAACTGAACTTATTGCAGCTAAATGTCCAAACTTCTGTTTTTCAAAATAATTAAAAGCCCAGACAGCAACACAAGTAAATCCAAGTACATTTGTGTCAATAGTTCGTTTTTCAATATCAAAATCTAATTTTTCATTTAAATCGCCTGTCCCTGAACTTAAAATAAGCAGATCAAGTCCTCCAAGTTCGGTTGTCAGCTCATCTAATTTTTCAACCGCATCTTTTGTGTCTGTTACGTCAAAAGATTTGATTAAATATGAATTTGAATTTTCATTTTTCAATTCGTTAAGTAAATCAGCCCGCCTTCCTGTTATGCCAACTTTATAATTGTTGTCAGCCAAAAGTTTTGCAATCCCTTTTCCAATCCCCGAAGTTGCTCCTATTACAATTGCTTTTTTCATTATTTTCAGTTCCTTATTTTGTGTATCGTTCCGGCATATCACCAACGCTATTCATGTTATCCTTGCTTCGTGTGCAAGTTCCGTTCATGTGATTACTTTAAAAATGAGGCTAAAATGAACAATTCGGAATTAATATCAAAGTGGGATTTGAAGGTTGGTTTCCCATGTTCGCGCAAGCGTCCGCTTGCGCTATTCAGGGGCTTCGAAGAGCAAGCCTGGAGTAGATAGCGATCTGTTTCTGGCTGCTGATTATGGGGGTGAAGGAAAAGTAGGGAAGAGTCTGAAGATTGTAAGGGATCCGGTTAAAACCTGATACCTGACGAATTTTTAGATGGTTGTTATCCACCCTCTTTGTACTTTTTGAGCCTGTCATCCAGATTTCCTGTGTGAATTTCGAATAAGTGATTATCATAATCATAGAAGTATAAGGAAGCTGCCGCGCCTTCAACTCGGATTCTTGACTCTTTTATTTCGACGCCCATATTTTTCACTCTTTTAACATATTTTTGAAAATCTGCTGGTGGAACTTTGAAGGCAATGTGATTATATGTTTTTTCTTTAAGTGAATCACCTTCCATAATTGCAATCCAAATCCCATTTATGAGAAAATATTTTTCTTTTGATAACGAGTGGGTGTTCTCTCCGCTATCATAGACTTCTTCTGCATCAAAAATGCTTTGA
>JBHJOO010000176.1:0-2578 GCA_050329675.1 Balneolaceae bacterium | reverse complement strand
CGGCTATATGTGGTGTTGCAATAAAGGCCTGATCGGCGGATTCCTCACAGAAATCCGGTTCATTTACCCAAACATCTAATACAAAATCCCTGACATGCCCTTCTTTTTTGAAATTTAATAATGCTATTTCGTCAACAACTCCGCCACGTGACGTATTTATGATCAAGTCATAGTTTCTTTTTTCTAAAACATCTCTGTTCAGCCAATTGAATGTGGCGTATTTTCCATGCCGGGTGAGCGGAACATGAAAGGTTAAAATATCGGCCGAGAGTAGTTCTTCTTTGCTGCAGCTCCGAAAATTCCGCTCACGAATACTGCGGGGTGGATCATAACAGAGAAAGTTCAATCCAAGTTTTTTAAAAAGCCTGGTAAGAGAACGCCCGGTATGCCCTGCTCCAATCACGCCGATAGAAAGCTCTGAAAGATTCCGCCCGTGTTCAGCGGCCCAAAGAAACAGTGCTGTGCAAACATATTCGGCAACCGAACGGGCATTGTTCCCGGGAGCATGAGCAAATGCAATGCCGAGAGAATTCAGATAGTCCAGATCAATGTGATCAATTCCTGCCGAGCTGCTGGCAACGAGCTTTATTTTACCGGAGTCTGGCAGGGTTTCGCTGTTAATCTGTGTCACAGTTCTTACAAAAAGGGCATCGTATTCTGATGTACTTTCCGGAAGGCCTTGTTCCGGATCAAATATTGTGAGGTGCACTGCCCGGGGAATACAGTGATTAAGCAGATAGATATTTTTATCAGCAAGTAGTTTTATATCAGAATGCATTGAATCCGGTACAGTCAATTAGTTTATACCGTCGCTTTGTGAGTAAATAATTATTAAAAAAGGGATAATTTCGATAATATATGATACAAATCTGTTAGATTGAATTTATATAGAAATATGGCTAAAGAGTATAACACCGTTACATTGATTCGAAAAAAAAGAGATGGACAATCTTTGACAAAAGATGAAATGAATTACCTTATTCAGGCTTATACAGGTGATTTAATTCCCGATTATCAAATGAGTTCTTTTTTAATGGCATCTTTTCTAAACGGTTTAAACGATGAAGAAGCTGCTAATCTGACGCATGCCATGCTGCATTCGGGCATTGTTGCGGATTTAAGTGAAGTTCCCGGAATAAAAGTGGATAAACACTCAACAGGCGGCGTAGGCGATAAATTATCCCTGATACTGGCACCCATTGTGGCTTCCTGCGGTGTCCCTGTTCCCATGATATCGGGAAGGGGTCTTGGGCACACAGGCGGAACTCTTGATAAACTGGAATCCATACCTGGTTTTAAAGTTGATGTTGACCTGGAGAGATATAAGGAAATTCTGAAGAAACAAAACCTGGTTCTTGTCGGGCAGACGGAAGAAATAGCCCCTGCCGATAAGCGGCTTTATGCACTGCGTGACGTAACGGCAACGGTTGAGTCGATTCCGCTGATTGCCGGAAGCATTATGAGCAAAAAACTGGCTGAAGGAATTGACGCACTGGTACTGGATGTAAAAACAGGATCCGGCGCATTCATGAAGAAGAAAGAGGATGCCATTAAACTTGCTGAAACACTTGTAAATATCGGGGAGCAATTTGGCAAACGAACCATTGCTTATCTTACAAATATGGATCAGCCTCTTGGAAATGCGGTTGGAAACTGGCTTGAGGTAAAAGAGAGTATTGACTGCCTGAATGGTTCAGGGCCTGATGATGTGATGCAAATAGTGCACCTGCTTGCAGGTACAATGATCTATCTCGGGCAAGCAGCAGATGATATAGCGGGCGGCATTGAAATGAGCAAAAAAGCCATTAAAACTGGTGAGGCTTTTCAAAAATGGATAGATATTGTGGAAGAGCAGGGCGGAGATTCATCGTTTATAAAAAATCCGGAAAATTATCCGCAGGCTGAGCATATTCTGAATGTAAAATCAAAATCAGATGGTTATATTTCAGGAATGGATGCATTTGGCCTTGGTATGGTTTCTGTAGAACTTGGTGCCGGAAGGCGCGCAAAAGAAGATAATGTAGATCCATCTGCCGGATTTATGTTGCATAAAAAAACAGGTGATCGCGTTGTAAACAATGAAACAATTGTAACACTTTATACGAACAAGAAAGAGATGCTGGAGAATGCAGAAGAAATGTTTATGAATTCAATTTCAATTTCAGAAAACAGACATGAACCGGATTCGTTAATTTACAACAGGATTGATAAAGATGGAATTCATCCGATTGAAGAATTAGAGTTGCTAATAAATTGATTTCCTGTAACTTTCAGCTATATTTACCAATAATAAAGAGGTTATAATTTTAATAAAATATATACGACATGTTTCAACGATTTATACGAGCCATTAAATCTATGTTTGGCGGATTCGTCAGCTCCATGGAAGATCCTAAACTTATTCTCGAACAGAACATACGGGAACTGAACGATCAGATACCCCAGATGAACGAGAACATTGCTACAGTGAAGGCGAACGTGGTAATGTTAAAGAAAGAAGTAAATAAATATGAGAAAAATATACAGGAGGCTACTTCACGGATAAAATCAGCCATCCAGGCCAAGCGCGATGATCTTG
>JBHJOO010000403.1:0-2406 GCA_050329675.1 Balneolaceae bacterium | reverse complement strand
CATGAAGCCCATTTCGAGCTTGTCAGGAGTTACCCGCAAAGCAAACGTATTAACTACTCCTACAGGGAAGGATTTGCGCCGGAATCGGTGGTTCAAATCGGCCGGTACTTTCCAAATCTTGCTTATGGCCCATTGAAACCTGAGGCCGACTCATTGCGCCCGGCAGAGATCCGCAGTTCATTGATGATCCTCTATTTCTGGTCGTTTGAGGACCCGAAATTCGAAGAACAATTCGATAAACTGGAATCTTTGAAACAACGATTTTCTGAGAAGGGAATTGAGATCATTCCGGTAGCTCTTGACGAAGATCGAAACCGGGTAAAGCGATTTCATCAGCACCGGCATCATTCATGGAGTACCGGCCTTGAAAAAATCACCAATCCGCAGATACAGGTTTTGGGCGTCACAGAAACACCCCATATTATATTTCTTGACAGGAATAACCGGGTTCTTTATCATGGTGAATCGATCCTGAAAGATGAGCGGCTGCCGGATTTTGTTGAGCATTTTTATAACAATTGACAGAGATTGATATTTGGCCTGAGTCTGAGGAGATTTATTTGAATCAAGTTGATAAAAACAACATTATGAATTGAAGAAACTCTGGAATTTTTGCATCATTACTGCTAATATTGCGTAAAATTCTGCATTTCTGTACTTGACATTGAAAATTATGGGGATAATGCAGCAAAATAATATTAACGAAGACCTTGCCCTTCGCAAAATTCTGGAGGGAACCTCTTCCTATACCGGAGATGAATTTTTTCAGGCGCTTGTAAGGAATCTTGCCGAAGTTCTAAACACGAAGGGGGCCTGGGTTGCTGAATTCCATGAAAGCAAGCAACGGTTAGTAGCACTATCCTTTTTTCTGGATGATGAACTTATTGAAGGATATGAATATGAAATCAAAGGGACTCCCTGTGAATTGGCAATAGAAAAAAAGCAGGTACTTCATATTCCTGAAAATGTAATTGAGCTATATCCTGATGACCCGGATCTTAAGAGTTTAAATGCAATGAGTTACCTGGGTGCACCTCTCCTAGATCAGGACGGTACTATTCTGGGCCAGTTGGCGGTATTGGATTCCAGGCCTATGCCCGAAATGGCCAGAAATTTGGACATTTTCAGGATTTTTGCTTCCAGGGCTGCATCTGAACTGCGAAGGATTCGGGCCGAACGGCAGCTTCGGCAGCACGAAGAACAACTCAGCCGCCTCTTCGACAGCGCCATGGATGCCATTGTTGAAGTAAATACGGAACTCTCTGTCATACAAGCCAACCGTGCGGCAACTGAACTATTTGAAGGGAATGCAAATAGAAATATGCTTGGGCACTCTTTTGAACGGTATATATCTCCCGATTCAGCCCGGAAATTGAAAAACCTGTTGAGAGGACTCCAAAATCGCCCTGGGGATAGCCGCGCCCTTTGGGTCCCTGGTGGATTTATTGCGGTAAATCATACAGGTGAAGAATTTCAAACCGAAGCCACACTTTCATGTTACGAACATAACCGGAAAGTTTATTTTAACCTGGTATTTCGAAATGTTAGCGACCGAATTGAAGCTGAAAAACGAATTGATATTCTTTCAGCTCAGACTGAATATCTGCAGGAAGAGATCCGCCAAATGCATCACATCGATGAGATGATCGGCGAAAGCGAAGCTATGCAAAAAGTCAGGGATGATATTTGCCAGGTAGCCTCAACAGATGCCACTGTCCTGGTAATTGGCGAAACCGGAACCGGAAAGGAATTGGTGGCCCGATGTATCCATATGAACAGCCGGCGGAAAAACAAACCGCTGGTAAAGGTAAACTGTGCCGCTATTCCGGCTTCCCTGATTGAGAGCGAGTTTTTTGGCCACGAAGAGGGAGCTTTTACCGGTGCTACGAAAAAAAGAAAAGGACGCTTTGCCCTCGCCGACGGCGGCACCATCTTTTTGGATGAAATTGGCGAACTTCCGCTGGAACTGCAATCGAAACTGCTAAGGGTCCTTCAGGAGGGAGAGTTTGAACCGGTTGGAAGCTCCAAAACCCAAAAAGTTAATGTCAGGATTATTTCTGCTACCAATCGTGACCTTAAGAAAATGATTGAAGAGGACAAATTCCGGGAAGATTTATACTACCGGCTGAATGTCTTTCCCATTCAGGTTCCACCGCTGCGGGAAAGGGATGATGATGTAATAGTAATCGCATTAACATTCATAAAACAATTTTCAAAACAGTCAGGCCGACACTTAAACCCCCTCTCTCCAACTGAAATTCAAATATTGAAATCATATCATTGGCCGGGTAATATACGGGAACTGCGTAATATCATTGAGCGCGCCGTTATTACATCAAAGAACAAGACATTGAATTTAGGTGACCTGTTATCCGGAGGAAATAGCCCAACGGGAAAATTATCTGC
>JBHJOO010000595.1:0-2473 GCA_050329675.1 Balneolaceae bacterium | reverse complement strand
CGTGAAACCCGTACGGCTAAGTTCCACCCTTTTTGTTTCACGCGGAGCACGCAAAGGCAAAGGCTCGCGAAGGCCGCGAAGAATATGCAAGGAACGCAAACCTGATATTCACAACTCTTTAAATTCCGTCTCAAATATTTAAAAATACATGAAGATTTCATCTGATTTTCGCATAATAGAGAAATTAATCAACAACAAATTAATATCTTTACAAAAAAATGAAAATAGTAACAGCCTCAAAAGCATTAACCCTCGTAAAATCCGGCGACCATGTATTTATTCATACTGCGGCTGCTACTCCATTGCAGCTTGTACGTGCTTTATCGGAAAGGCATAATGAGCTTACTGATGTGCACATTTATCATTTACATACAGAAGGCGAAGCGCCATATACAAAACCAGAGTATTCAAAAAGCTTCAAAACCCATTCATTCTTTACAGGAGCAAATGTCCGCTCCGCTATTCAGTCAGGCGAAGCCGATTACATTCCTATATTTTTAAGTGAAGTACCCCATCTGTTTAACAGAAAAATTATCACTTTGGATGTTGCATTAATTCAGGTGAGCCCTCCTGATAAACACGGATTTTGTTCACTTGGTGTTTCAGTGGATGCTTCAAGAGCTGCAGTTTTAAATGCTAAAACGGTTATCGCTCAAATCAATCCCAATATGCCACGAACACATGGTGACGGTATTATACATAGCAGCCATATTACGTTTGGTGTTGAAGTCGATGATCCTGTTTTTGAAGTTCAGCCGCCGGATCTATCCGAAATTGAAATAGCAATTGGTAAAAATTGTGCCGATTTAATTTCTGATGGAGCCACCCTTCAACTGGGAATTGGCAGTATACCGGATGCGGTACTTGCATCACTTGGCAACCATAAAAATCTCGGTGTTCACACTGAAATGTTTTCAGACGGCCTGATTCCATTGCTTGAGTCGGGGATAGTCAATAATAGTGAAAAACAGATTCATCCCGGTAAAGTCGTAGCTTCCTTTACAATCGGCACAAAAAAACTATATGATTTTATGGATGATAACCCGATTATTGCCATGCTCGATTGTGCTTACGTTAATGATACGGCTGTTATTCGCCGCAACTCAAAGGTCACAGCCATTAACAGCGCAATTGAAATAGATCTGACCGGCCAGATTTGTGCTGATTCAATTGGCACTTATCAATATTCTGGTGTAGGCGGACAAATGGATTTCATCAGAGGCGCTGCCCTCTCGAAAGATGGTAAACCAATTATAGCACTGCCTTCAGCAACAAAAAAGGGAATTTCAAGGATTGTTCCTTTTCTGAAGCAGGGTGCCGGAGTGGTTACAACAAGAGCCCATGCTCATTACATCGTTACCGAATATGGTGTGGCAAATTTATATGGTAAAGGTCTGCGTGAACGCGCCAGGGAATTAATTAAAATTTCACACCCTGATCACCGGGAAGCTTTAAATAAAGCGGCTCATGAAAGATTCAATAAAAAGTAAGTATAAGAGCATTTGAATGCCACTGAAAGGATCTTTAAATGAAAAAATCAAAAAAAGTTCAGCACGTGGAATACAGTTCTCCTGATTATGGAACGCGGATGACGCGGATTGTGCGGATCGGCACGGATGAATGTGGAGATGTACCGATTTTATCCGCGATCATCCCCCTGATCTGTGATCATCTGCGTTCCATATTTCCCGAGATCGAATCACAATTTTAGGCGAAATTTTACATTGCATCAATTCAATTTGTTTTGTAATGTAATTAAACTATTATTAATCAATAAGTTATCTTATGGAGTTAAAAGGAATCTTAAAAGACCTCAAAACAACGAGTTATTCAGATGATGCAACAAATGAACTTACTTCCAAATTATTAAATATTAATCTGGACTCATCTTATTATCTGCTCCTCCTCGTCGGGCCATATCAAAAGGAAAAACGAAAGTATCTTGCCCGGCTATCAGAGGAATTCAAACAAAAAATAACTCACATTGATCTTAAGGAGATAATAACGAATGATGAACTTGAAACTGCGAATAAGACTGATTCACTTTTCGATAATCTGCCTAACGAAAGTAAAATACTTTTTTTCTCGAATGCCGATTATCTCTGTGGAGCCTATACGGGGTATACGTATTCAAGTCAGCGCTATGCCACCCCTCAGGAGAGATACTTGCTTCAAAAACTGGACAAAATTGAGAAAATAGTCATATTCGACATCCAGGATCCTTATAATATTGATGCTACGATGAGGCGGTTTGCCCACCATGCCATCCTGTTCGACAAGCCTAAAAATTTTCTGTCAAAACTGACCTGGAAATTAGGCAGTATCACATTCCACGGACATCAGTTTGAAACTCAGCGGCCGGCGTGATGGCAGAATACTTCAGTTACTTTAGGGACGCAGTACATTATTGAAACGATTACAATGATCATCCAGGATTCAGAGGGGAATCTCCTCCTTACAGGCTGCTTTCAAC
>JBHJOO010000319.1:0-6964 GCA_050329675.1 Balneolaceae bacterium | reverse complement strand
CACATCCTCATCACCCAGCGTACCGGTGCCTCTTGATGGTTCGGCAATGGGCATATCCAGTATATTCAGTTCAGCGTCAAACTCAATCTCCTCTTCAATTATCTGATCATCGGGCACAGGTTCCGGGATTTGTGGTTTTGGCGGTGCCGGCGGTGCACTTTGCTGAATCGTAATTTCGACTTCATCAATCAGCGCTACTTCCTGCACCTCTTCATCCCGGTACACCCTCTCTTCCTGTTCACCGACAGGCCAGAATTTGAATACTGATATCAATAATAATTGCGCCAGTACAACACAGGCCATAAACCGTATCCGGTAGCGGGTATCTCTGATTTGATATCTGTTTAAGTTAAGCAATGGAATTTATTTTTATTTGCGATCCTGATCCAAAAATATTGTCTGTATTCTATATAAACTATGTTCTATAAGATAAAATAACGTAATTCAGTTAGCAGAATTCTAAAAGATCAGTCAATTATTTTAGTCCGGGGTTTTGTTCAGGTCAAAAAGCTATGATTCCAAACGATCCGTATTATCTATTCATTGTTCAGGTTCATTTCAGAAATGTATGGTTTGCCACCGAATCACAATCAAATGCGAAAAACCGGTTTTCATTTTCAGCTTTTATAATTGCTGATGGCCTTTCTCAAAAAGCCGTCATTATTTTTAAGTAATTCATTTGCAGTTTTTTTGTCACAGCCGGTCATAGCCATTAAGAGAGCCGTTTTCACGTTGCCATTTGTTTCATTCAAATACTGTTGTGCCTCTTCATAGGAAATTTCCGTAAAAAACATAAGTATTCGTTTCGCTCTCTCTTCAAGTTTTTTATTTGTGAGTTTCAAATCCACCATAACGTTTTCATAAACTTTTCCGAGCCTGATCATGGATCCGGTTGTAATCATATTCAGGATCATTTTTTGAGCTGTTGCACTTTTCATCCGGGTGCTTCCCATGATTACTTCAGGCCCAACGGGTACATCAATCAGGATATCAACCATTATATCAATTTGATAATCAGGCACTGTTGTTACAAAAATGGTTTTGCATCCTGTGTCCGCGGCATAATTTAAAGCCCCATGTACATACGGGGTTCGTCCGCTTGCAGCAAGCCCGCATACAATATCCTTTTTATTCAGGTTTATTTCCTTGAGGGCATTTTCACCATTTTCTTCGTAATCCTCAGCCCCCTCCTGTGCTACAAACATAGCTTTTTCCCCTCCTGCAATTAAACCCTGTACCGTTTCAGGATCGGTACCGAAGGTTGGCGGACATTCAGCAGCATCCAGAACACCAAGCCTTCCGCTTGTTCCGGCTCCGGCATAAATCAGCCTTCCGCCTTCTTTCAATGCTTCGGCTGTCATCTCAATGGCAAGGGCAATCACATCCAGTTTTTTCTCAACGGCCCTGGCTACTTTTTTATCTTCCCTGTTTATAAGCCTGGCAATTTCACCGGGCCCGGCCAGATCGATGTGAAGTGTATCGGAATTTCGCTGCTCTGTTAAGAGTTTTTCAAGTTTATCAAAAAGCTTTCTGTCTGATTTCAATATTTTAAAAGTTTATCGCCTGTTCTTCCACCAATTTGTATATACAGTACCAGAATTTTCCTGCTTCTGGCCCGTGTTGTTTTCAGACAGTGAAGATCGTAATAATGCAGCAGAAAGTGCAACAACTGATTCATCTATTTCCGATTCTTCGAAAGACGTTTTATTGAAATAATTCTGAACAAAATGAGTATCGTATGCAGCGCTTTTAAAAGCATCGTGCTTTAAAGTGAATTCACAAAACGGGATTGTGGTTCTGCAGCCTGCTATTTCATATTCCTGAAGGGCTCTGATCATTTTCGAGATGGCCTGATCTCTGTCGGGAGCATGTACACAGAGTTTTGATATCATGGGATCGTAATTGATGGTAACATGCTGTCCCTCCTCAACTCCTGCATCCACTCTGATACCGGGGCCTGACGGAATCCGGTGTTTTACCAATAATCCGGTACTCGGCAGGAAGTTATCCGAAGGATCTTCTGCGTAGATCCTGCATTCAATTGCATGTCCCTGTTTTTTTATATCACTTTGTGATACAGGTAGTTCTCTTCCTTCAGCTACAATTATTTGAAGTTCTACCAAGTCCCGTCCAGTGATAAGTTCTGTAACAGGATGTTCTACCTGCAGCCTGGTATTCATTTCCAGGAAATAGTAATTCAGGTTTTTATCAACTAAAAATTCGATTGTACCGGCTCCGGTATAATCACATGCACGGGCGGCGGCTACGGCCGCTTCGGCCATGGATGCACGCAAACCGGGGGTGAGAATGGCACATGGCGCCTCCTCAATTACTTTTTGATGACGGCGCTGAATAGAGCATTCACGGTCAAAGAGATGAATGATATTTCCATGTGTATCAGCCATAATCTGAAATTCCACATGGCGGGGTTCTTCGAGGTATTTTTCTATATACACGCGATCATCACCAAAGGCGTTTTTAGCTTCCGACTTTGCACCTCTTACACTCGGCTCAAAATTCTCCCTTTCGTAAACAATACGCATACCTTTACCCCCTCCACCGGCAGCAGCTTTAATCAAAACAGGATACCCGATTTCATCAGCTACTGTTTTTGCTTTTTCAATATCTGTAAATGCTTTTTTGGTTCCGGGAGGAAATGGAACATTTGCCTTGCTCATCAGCTCGCGAGCTGCCGTTTTATCTCCCATCAGTGAAATGGATTTTGGCGAAGGCCCGATAAAAATAATTCCCTCTCTGCTGCACCTTTCGGCAAAAGTGGCATTTTCACTCAAAAACCCATATCCCGGATGAATAGCATCAGCCCCGGTCTGTTTGGCCGCATCAATAATTTTATCCTGAACCAGATAACTTTCGGATGATGCTGCCTCGCCAATGTGAACAGAATGATCAGCCAGCATAACATGGGGTGCAGATTTATCCGGTGTTGAAAATACGGCTACCGTTTCAATACCGAGTTCTTTACAGGTTCTCATAATCCGTACCGCTATTTCACCACGGTTGGCTATAAGAATCCTTTTAATTTTATTTGTCATATTCAGGTTAGATAATATGTGTTTTCAGCATTTCACCCCATAATTCCAATTTTCCGGGTGTATTCAGATCCCAAATATCGAGTCTGTGTTCAATCATTTTCATCCAGAGAGTTTGACTCATTCTTTCTGTTGTTTCTCTGTACGGATCGCTGCTGTAACTTACGAGTCTTATATCCAAATTTTCAATTTGATTTAATATATTTGGGTCATTCAAATTTGGAATAAAATCAACCGGATTATTGTAATAGACTGTGTCGTCGTAGTACTCATCCAGGTATTTTCTTATATCATAATCCCCGCTGATGCAGATTGTTTTATTAAATTCTTCAGGATGCTTTAGTGCAAAAAGTAATGAATGGTACGCGCCAAGTTCAATTCCGGCAGACATTATGTAAAAATGTTCATTATTTTCTTTTATGAAGGGAAGAACCTCTTCAAGGATATAACATTCGTATTGTAATTGTGTGGTTAATCTGTTCTCCGGTGCTATTTCTTTATTGATCAAACTTTTATTCATCACAGAATCCACACAAAAAATCTGATTATATCCCAGATGAATCTGTTCAGCAAGAATATCAATAAGGCCGTTTTCTTCCCATTCCAGATAATTGCCAGTTGAAGTCGGAAAAGCAACAACGGGTGCTCCGCTGTCACCAAAAATCAACATTTCCATGTCTTTACCCAAACTTGGACTCCTCCACTTTCGATATTCTTTTTGCATGATTTTTATTGATAAATTTAAGATTGCAGTTGTATAATATATAAGTAATAAATATAATCTGTAAGCGCTTTTCCAGGGTTTGAAAATAAAGTTGAGGAGTCGTGAGTTGAGCGAAGCGATATCCCGACAGCTACAAAAAAGAACAATGGCAAGTGAAGGAGTCTTTCGGGTCGAAGTTCACAGAGCTCAGCGGTTCTACTTCGCGTGCTTCGCGAGCCTTTCACTTTGCGCGCTTCGCATGAAACAAAAGGGTGAATCTTAACCATATTGGTTTCACGCAAAGGGCGCCATGTTTGCGCAAAGAACGCCAGGAATGAAACCCATTCCCTTAATTAAAACTTCATTTAATTGGAGTATCATTTTGTTTCCCTTCATGCATTAAACCTGTTTTTAAAATAATACTGACTTATGCTGGTACTTGTCATTAATTGCGGTAGTTCTTCCGTTAAATATAATCTTATCGAAACCTCCGAAAACAGAGATATATGCAAGGGAATGATTGAACGAATAGGGGCAGTAACCTCCATCGTAAAACATGAACCTGCCGGATTCAAATCTATTAAACATACGAGCAAGATTGAAAATCATATTGAAGCACTTAAAGAGATTATGAATTTTCTTCTTGATTCGGAAAACACGTCCATCTCTTCGCCGGATGATATCAAAGCAGTAGGCCATCGAGTGGTGCACGGCGGTGAGATGTTCAAGGATTCCGTGCTGATTGATGGTGATGTAATTGAAGCGATTAAACAAGCCATTGACCTTGCCCCGCTTCATAATCCCCCGAATTTAAAAGGCATTGAGGCGGCGATGACTTACCTGCCCGATTTGCCGCATGTTGCAGTTTTTGATACTGCATTTCATCATTCACTACCGGCCGAAGCCTATTTATACGGAATTCCCAATCGTCTGTACCGCCGCTACAAAATCAGAAAGTATGGGTTTCATGGAACCTCTCACTATTTTGTAAGCCGTCAGTATTATAAGGTCACGGATATACCTGTTCAAAAAACCAGGGTGATTACATGCCATCTTGGAAACGGTGCCTCTATTGCAGCCATTCGCGGAGGCAAATCAATTGAAACCAGTATGGGATTTACACCTCTTTCAGGCCTGGTTATGGGAACTCGATGCGGGGATATTGATCCCTCCATCCTCTTCTATCTTGTTGAAAAAGAAGAGCTTTCCCTGAACAGCCTGCATGAACTGTTGAACCGTCACAGCGGACTGCTTGGCATCAGCGGATATGCGGCAGATATGCGTGACCTGATTGCCGAGGCTGAAAAAGGCGACCGCAGATGCCAGCAGGCCATTGATGTATTTTGTTACAAAATCAAACAGTATATCGGTTCATATATCGCCACGCTGAATGGCTGCGATGCGATCATTTTTACCGCCGGCATTGGTGAAAATTCACCCCTTGTACGAAGCCGGTCGCTTGCTAATCTGGATACACTGGGCATCGAATTGGATCAAAAAAGAAATGAAGCCGTTCAGCCTGGAAAAATTGAAAAAATAAGCAGTGAGAAATCGAAAACAGAAGTTTATGTGGTTCCTACAAACGAGGAGCTTGTCATAGCCATTGATACCGCAAAAATCGCACAAGCAGCAGGACAGTCGCCATGGGTGTAAAAAGGCAGATTTTTTTGTCGGATCAATAATATTATGACGGGCATGTATACAGTAGTCAGAATTTCAGGATTTTTTGTTATTGCCAGTTGACTGTTTGGTAAACTGAATTGGGCGTCTTTAAAACTTTATGACAAGTTCTATCGTCATTGTTCACAACCGTATTAAATTCAATAAACCGAAAATTATCAATTTTAAATATGATAATTTTTCAAATACCAGACAGAGCAATGATGATAAAACAATTTTTATATCCTTCATTTTCAAAAATTCTATTTTCAGTTGTATCCATTCTATTTTTAATGGCTTCCTTAACAGCGAGCTACAATTCAAATATTAATTTTGAAATTGAGAATCGCACAATAAACGATATTCAATTCGAAGCTGAAATTATTTTCAGTGAACCCGAAGAGATAATCTTTGGCACAATCAGTACATCTGCTGCTTCGCCTTCCGGAAAGGTCTTTTTGGGTGACAATGGTCAAAAAAAGATTCACGTATTTGATGCAGACGGAAATTATGTTGATTCTTTCGGGCGCGAGGGAAGCGGGCCGGGTGAATTTCAGATGATCAGAAAAATTATTACTGATGATCATCAAATACACGTTTTTGATGTAATTCATAGAATGGTACATGTGTTTAAACAAGACAATTTACGTCATGTACGCTCTATTTCACTCACTGGTGATGCATCACAGCCACAGGCAGGAAGAGGAGCTATGATGCAAAGAGGGAGCACCTTTCCAAACGATATTCATCTGTTAAGTAACGGTGATTACATGGTAACACTGCAGGATTTTAGAAATCCGGATTTGCTGCAATCAGTAATTCTTTCTCCGGATGGTAAAACGGTTGAAGAAAACCGTTTTGAGTTCCGGACACAGAATGAAGAGGTCTCGTCGGACAATTCGGGGGGCTCCATGCGGATGGTAATGAACTTTCCGCATTCGAGGAATACAAAACTATCTTCATCGGGCAGTGGCCTGCTCTTTTCCAATTGGAATGAAAACCTCGAATTTACTGTATTTGACGAATCCGGAAATCGGCTGCATTCGTTTTCACAACCTTATACGAATGCAGAACTAAACAAGCAGGATGTATTGGCACAGCTCGAGAATATGGGGGGCCCCGGAACTCAGGTTGCCATTTCCGGCGGTGCAGGTGGCGCCAACATGGGAGAGATGAGGCAACGAATGCTTCAAAATATGGAAATACCCGATACCTGGCCAGCTGTGGATAAAATCTACGCTGACAAACAGAATCGTTTGTGGGTTGCAGCATTCACTGATAAACGGCACGAACGCAAATGGTTTCTGTTTGATGAGAAAGGCAATAAACTGGCAGAATTTACCTGGCCTTCCATCAAAAACATTATTCACGCTGATGGAAATACCCTCTTTGTTCAAACTGTTGATGAGGATGAGCTGGCCCAGGTTATCCGGTACCGGTTTACATTGAGTTAACCCGTGTTATAAAACTTATCTCAACTTCCGCAAAATGGCGAGCGAAAAAAGAGATAATCAAAATACACAAAACTGCACAAGCGGACGCTTGCGTCAGG
>JBHJOO010000477.1:0-2220 GCA_050329675.1 Balneolaceae bacterium | reverse complement strand
GGATTGTATTGATGTGCTCATACAGGAAACCGTTAATAATTCCGCGTCCGTCTTTTCTGCGCAATCCCAGGCCAAACACACCATCCAAAAAATTTTTTGCTTGCAGTGATTCGTCATCTTCCAGATATATCAAACGATAGCCTGTCAACTGAAATCTTTCGAAGTTATATCTGAAGGCAAAATCAAAAGCGGCTACCACGTTACCCAGTTTATTTAGCTGTTCACTTAACGGTGCCTCGCTGCCCGGATCGGCCGACTGCAAAAACACAACCCGCAGATAATCACCAAAGCCTTTTGACAACCGTCCTCTTTCCGGATCTGTTCCGCCCCAGGTAACATTGTGAAGTGCCCCTGTAATGATTTCAGCCTTTGAGATATTAAATTTCAGATAAAATGATTTTTGATGTAAAAAAGGGCTTTCTACAAACCGGTTGCTTTCCAGTTTGCCATCGGAATAGTGGCCGCGAAACTGAACAATTCCATTGGTCAGAGGCAAATTCACAAAACGGGTCATCTCCAGGCTGATTTTCGGAACCGGAGTCGCATTCTGGCTTTGTATCATCGAACCGGAAGATAATCCGGCCATGTTCATCCCAAGGGTTTGGTAAAAACGTCCTATACTCAGCCGGACGGCACCCAATTCAAAGCTTCCGTAAAGCTGCTGAAAATGAACGGTTTCCCCATTGTCGGAAAATCGTGAAACAAGTTCTGCCCCTGCGCTGAAATCAAAACTATTATCATTTTCCCTGAATGGCATTGAAAGGGCAGCCGAGCTCAGGCTGTTTACAGTTGATCCTGACCGAATCCTGCCACTGGTATTGGCATAGTGCCAATAGGGTGTTCCGCTCCTTGAGCCATAAAGTGAAGTTGAAATTTTATAGGAGACCGGCCGGTCCTCAAATAATCCGGCCGCCTGGCTGTACCCTTTCTCGATAAACTGCATGGCTGCGAGCAACAAAATCCCTGAATAAACCAAATAACGTAGAAAGTCAGGAATTTTATAAAACATTGGTTAATTTTTTGATCGTTTACAAAGGCTCTGTGAACCTCAGTTCGATTTATAAATCAAATTATTAAAAATACCTCCGTCGGCTGACGGAGTGTTGGAGGGATGACCTGAAGAATTTGTACATCCCGGGCATAAATACTCCATTGAATGATACGATCACAATCTGTCAATTATAACAATGGACGTGGTAACGATTCCGAGGATGGGGCCCAAAACACCTAAAATATCAAGGAATGATGGAGTTCTTTTTATTTCTATAGTAACTATTTCCTCATTTGATAGAACATAATTTCTCAGTTCAAACGGGATTGGATCATCGAATTCTATTTGAAATGATTTAATCTCTTCTCTCCCTCTTTCTTTGTTAAATTTTGAAAGATGAATTCGTAATTTAACACTGGAAAATGTAGCATCCCTTCCTCTCAAACCAATACCCACAGAAGTCGGCCCCCCTCCGAAAGAAATAAGTTCTGTTATGGTTGTCCCTCTCGGGACAAGATATCGGCCTGTTCTTCCTAAATCACCCCAAACATTCACCGTATCGGCAATTTGGCCAGTTTCAATAAATCGAATATATCCATCACCAAAATCACTAACTAATTGAGATTTTGCTTCATCTGTTATGGAAATAGCAAATAAAAATATACAAAGGATTCCGGTTAGTTTTTTCATTTTTTAAATAGTGCAAAATCGGGAGTAATGTTCTAAAAGTTGTTAAAGTAATATAAATCTGATCAGGATACCAACTCCTTGGAATTATGATACGTATAATAGTTCGAATAGAGATTTTTGTAAAGTTGTTTCGTTTCCTGATTATCGACGCTTTTATTTGCGTTGTATTTGTTTAAAACAAATCCAAGGACGTTTGCATTGGAATGGTTTAACTGATCGATAGCATAATCCAGCTGTGCCAGTTTTGTCTGATTAAATCTGACGGTTACCAAAACGCCATCCGTAATGCTTAACAACGGCCCTACGTCTGAAATTACGCCATAGGGTGGTGAATCGAGAATTACAAAGTCGACCATCTCTTTTAAATTCGTAATCATATCCCTGAATTTCTCACTTGCAATAATCGATTTGGGATTGGGTGCTACTCCGCCGCTTGGTATGAGGAAAAGCCCCGGTACAACGGTTTTCTGAATAAACTCTTTGTATTTTAATTCCTTTTCTTCAAACAATGTCTGCATGATCCCCGGCTTGGATTTTTT
>JBHJOO010000269.1:0-2963 GCA_050329675.1 Balneolaceae bacterium | reverse complement strand
GGGCTTCATGCCACTCCTCATCTTCCCCGCGATCATAGTGATAGTTAAGCAGGCTGTAGAGCGCCTCCGATTGTATCTCCTCAAATTGATGCTGACGATAAATGTCCCAGATGTCCTTGCTGACAGGCTCCATTTTACTGGAATTTGTAAACAGGTCGTGCACAAACCGGGAGTCAAACAACCAGAGTTCCGAATTTGATTCCACATCCCGCAACAAATTGTCAATAAATTGTGAGCCGAGCTGTAAATAATCCGTAAAACGAGCCTTTGAGAGTCTGTAAGCCTGTTCAACTTTGTGGTGATTAAATGATTCTTTTATGTGCTCGACATGATCCAGGTATTCTTCAAAAAGCTCAACTACATCCTCATCATTCTCCCGATGTAAACTTACAAGAGCAGCTTGTTCCCGCATGGAATTGTAAATTTTTGCTACACCCCGTATCATCAGCGGAACATCAGGGCTAAAGCGCAGATCTGCTCTCCGTTCCGCAGTAGGAAATTGGGCAGGGTCAAACAGTATCCTGGCGATGCCATCTTCATCCGGCTCCAGGCTGGAGACTATTCCCTGTAGATCCAAATCAACTTCCAGTTTTCCATCGGTCCCATGGATTAGATGCGTTTGTGCAAAACCTGTAATCTGATAGCGGATAATTGGTTTTTCAGTTTCAATTACTGCAGTCCACAGTCCATCTGCATTTAGCTCCATTTCCACTCTGTTAAACGGATCAAAATGGTTAAAATCTCCAATCAAAGCCGGGCGAACAGGATCATTTTTCAGAATAGAAGATGGCACCACTTCAACGGATAATTCATTCAGGGCGGTTGATGGAATGAAAATCTCAACCGGTCGATGCCAGGCCGCAGCCACTTTTAAAATAGCCGGTTCATTTTTCTGAAACCGGGCCTCTATCAATCCATTTTCATTTCCATAAAATCTGCCGGCAGGCTTACCAGCTGTTCCCTGGCTTGCTGCGTAAATGTGCAGAATGGCAGGTGACAGGGGATCTCCTGATTGATCAGTTACCAAAAGTTGCAGTTGAACCATATCTGAAGCACTCTGCTCATCAGTCTCCGGGGTTGTGTCTGAGCTGCAACTCAACATTAGCGCTGTCAAGAGTAAAATAACAGGAAATATCTTATGTCTCATGTCGTGTAGATGGTGAAATTTCAGAGTATAATCCAGCTTCCAGTGTCATTTACACCGTAAACAACCGGAACGTACGAAAGCGCCCGGCATTTTATAAAATATCTTCAACGAATAAGATGCCGTTGCTTTCGATGGGAAATTTCAAGTTCAGATACCAATTAATACGCTAACAAGTGTAAAGTAAAGTGTCAGGCCCACAAAATCCTTAATTGTGGTAATGAACGGGTCGGCTCCCGGCGCGTGATCCCATCCCATTTTCAGTAGCAGGTAGGGGATAAAAAAGCCCAGAAATGAAGCCAGTGGAAGGACAATCATAAGAGAGAGGCCAACGGCCAGACCGATTTGCGGAAGATCGTTGGGGATGCCCTGCCAGAAATAGGCGCCCAGCCCGGCCAATAAACCGAGAATGAATCCAATGAGCGCACCAATGCCCATCTCTCTGAGAATGTGCTTCCAGATTCTCTCAATCTTGATGTGGCCGAGTGCCAAACCACGTGCAAAAATGGTTGTGGATTGTGTACCTACATTACCGCCCATGTCCATGATTACCGGAATAAAAACCGCAGCCACGATGATTGCTGACAACAGCTCTTCAAACCGGTCAATCACACTGCCAACCAGGAAACCACCAATAAGCGTGATAAACAAAAAGGTAAGCCGGAGCCTGACCGGGTAGAGGATGTTACCTTGCGTCAGTTTCTTACTGAAAAGTATATCCCTTGCCTTTTCCCGTGAGCTGGTCCCGGTCATCACACCGGCTTTTTGGTACATGGTGTCTGATACATCTTCTTCGATGGCATCCATTGCATCATCAAAGGTTATCATCCCTACCAATTTGTCTTCATCGTTCACAACAGGCAGGGCCAACAGATCGAGCCGCTTCAGTTTCCGTGATGCTTTCTCTTTTGGCTCGTTCACATGCACTTTTTCCACGTCAGAGCTAAGAATGTCACTGATTTTGGTATCCGGACCTGAAACGATCAGTGCCCGCATCGATACGGTTCCGATTAAGCGTCTGTCCATGTCCACCACATATGCATAATAGATCATTTCATGATCGGGGGCTTCCACACGAAGTTTCTCAATGGCTTCTTTTGCTGTTTGACCGGGGTATACTATGGCGTAGTCGGAGGTCATTATAGACCCCACTGTTCCCTCTTCAAATTTGGAGAGCTGGAGGATATCATCCCGTTCTTTCTTCGCCAGATGGCGCATGATTTCTTTGCGTTTTTCTCCGGGAAGACGATTCAAAAGGTCTACCCGTATATCATGAGGCATCTTTTCGATCAGAATTTTGCTATTGTCAAGCGGCAATGCCAGGAGTATGGAAAGCTGAAGATCGGCATCCAGAAAGGCCATTACGTCTGCCTGCTCCTCCACTTCAAGCAGCTGAAACAGTTGAAGCTGCCGGTCATCGCTAACTTGCGAAATCAATTCAGCAATAGTGGACGGGTTTAATGTTGAAACCTCTGAACAGATTTCTTTCTCGTTACCGGTTTCAAGTGCATGAAAGATGGGTGTAAAGTCTGTTACTGTCATGATTCCGTCTCATTTTTTGGTCATGAGACAGATCAAAGCCGAACTGTTTTAAAACACAGCGGAGATCGCCCTCATGGCCGGTTAATAGTTTTCGTTAAAATCCAGGATTCACTGGATCCATACCAGGTTTCAATTTGTAAAGCTTACTCGAAGGCTTGCCGGAGAAGGGCGGCCGGCAGGTGACCTATTCAAAGAGGAACCGTTCACTTTTGGCCGAACCCGTATCCAGGGCACTCGAGGCAGAGAGTTTTATGTAACTACTACCGGGTTCGTCCAT
>JBHJOO010000434.1:0-4476 GCA_050329675.1 Balneolaceae bacterium | reverse complement strand
ACAGCCGGTACAGTCTTCCGGCGATACCTGGATACTGATTTTGGTATTATCGGGCCACTCCCTGCCTCTGGCATCCATATATTTGAATGTATCGGGAGCTGCCTCAAGGAGCTCACCGTCAAAGGCCTTCATCCGGATTACAGCGTGTGGGCAAACCATCATACACTTGCCGCACTGAATACAGATATCCGGTTCCAGTACCGGAATCTCCTGGGCAATATTTCGCTTTTCCCATTTGGTCGTACCTGTCGGGAAGGTTCCGTCAGCTTCAAAGGCACTGACAGGAAGATGATCTCCATTTCCAGCAATGATCTCGGCAATCACCTTCTGCACATATTCCGGGGCTTCATCCGGCACCGGAGGCCTCATTTCCAGAGTTGAATCTGCCATTGACGGAATCTCTATTTCAAACAGGTTCTCAACGGAATTATCAACTGCCGCATAGTTGCTTTGAAGGATGTTTTCGCCCTTGTTGCCGTATGCTTTTTTTATGGCATCCTTAATCAGAAGAATCGCTTTCTCCTTAGGCAAGATCTCCGATATGGCAAAAAAGCACGTCTGCATCACGGTATTGATCCGGGTTCCCATTCCATTTTCGCGGGCCACCTTATAGGCATCAATACTGTAGAACCTGAGATCTTTATCGATAATCTGTTGTTGAACATCCCGGGGTATTTGATCCCAGACTTCATTGGGAGAATACGGGGCATTCAGCAGAAAAGTAGCTCCCGGCCGGGCATGCTTAAGCATGTCAAACTGTTTCAAAAACTGAAACTGATGACATGCTACAAATTTGGCCTTGTCGATCAGGTAAGCAGACCGGATCGGTTCCGGGCCAAAACGCAAGTGCGAAACCGTAGTAGCGCCCGACTTTTTCGAATCGTAAACAAAATATCCCTGAGCAAAAAAGTCGGTATTATCCCCGATGATCTTGATGGAATTTTTGTTGGCACTGACTGTACCATCCGCACCGAGTCCATAAAACAATCCTTCAAAAAGTTCCTCATCGCTGTCCCACCCGTCTGTTTCAAAATCCAGACTTGTATGCGTAACATCATCATGGATTCCGATCGTAAAATGATTTTTTGGCTTTTCTTCGTTTAATTCATCGAAAATTCTCAGGATCATCGGTGGTGTAAACTCTTTTGAGGAAAGTCCATAGCGCCCGTTGATGACCTTAAAATCGTTATTGAACGCTTTCCACTCTTCTGTCCGGTTTTCCTGAAGCGCAGCCAGAACATCATTATAAAGTGGTTCACCGGCACTTCCTGGTTCTTTCGTTCGGTCTAATACGGCAACACCCTTCACGGTATCTGGAATCGCTTCAATCAAATGCCGCATGCTGAACGGGCGATACAGCCGGACTTTAATCAGGCCTACCTTCTCCCCTTTTTCATTTAAATTATCAACGGTTTCATGGGCCGTTTCCGCACCGGATCCCATCAGGATGATAACCCGGTCTGCATCTTCGGGGCCATGATACTGAAACAGTTTGTACGAACGGCCGGTATATTCTGCAAATCTGTCCATTGTATTCTGAACGATTTCCGGACATGCGATATAGTAGCTGTTTACTGATTCCCTGGCCTGAAAAAAGACATCGGGGTTTTGAGCTGTTCCGCGCAGAACAGGCTTATCCGGTGTCAGTGCCCTGTTGCGATGATTAATGATCCATTCATCATCAATCATTTTCTTCATTATTTCCGGTGATAACTGATCAATTTTTTGTACCTCATGGGATGTTCTGAATCCATCGAAGAAATGAATAAAAGGTATGCGTGATTCGAGAGTTGCTGCATGAGCGATCATGGCCATGTCCATCGCTTCCTGCACACTGTTTGAGCTCAAAAGTGCCATTCCTGTCATCCTCATCGCCATAGCGTCACTATGATCTCCAAATATGGAAAGTGCATGAGTGGCCACGGTTCTTGCCGCTACGTGCACAACAGCCGGAGTCAGTTCACCGGCAATTTTATAGAGGTTCGGCATCATCAACAGTAATCCCTGGGAAGCGGTAAATGTGGTTGTCAGCGCACCCGTCTGAAGCGCCCCATGCATCGTACCTGCAGCACCTCCTTCACTCTGCAGTTCCACAACTTCCGGCACCGTTCCCCAAACGTTTTTTTTGCCACCCATCGTCCATTCATCGGCCCATTCTCCCATCGGTGATGCCGGGGTGATCGGATAGATTGCAACTACCTCACTTAAATGATGGGCTACATATGCAGTTGCTTCATTGGCGTCAATCGTTACTTTATTCACTGACATAATAAAACCTCAATTTATTTTCTTCCATTTATTTAGTTCATTTTCACTTTAGACTCTTCCACTTTCACCTCTTAGATGATTTAACCAAATTGGCAATACTGTCTCCATTTGCAATATCATCAGCCAGATTCTCAAGTGTTTTATTTTTAAACAGATAAAACACTTTTTTCCTGATCTTTTTGTATTCATTATGAATCGGGCAGGGATCCTGTTCATTACATTCCCCGAAATCAATTCCACATTGATTAAAAATATCGAGACCATCGATCGCTTCTACAATTTCAATAAGTGTTATTTCATGTGCGGGCCTGCTTAATCTGAAACCACCATTCGGCCCTTTCATCGAAAACAGCAATTTTTTTTTAACCAGCATTTGTAAAATCTTGCTTAAAAAATGCTTCGGTATCTCCTGTTCAGACGCTATTTCACTCAGATCAACATTATTCTCCTTTGTTGAGTGAAGTGCTATATAGAACATAGCCTGTAATCCATAATGGCATGAAGCTGAAAACATTAGAGTCTATTTAGTATGATTCGTGTTACTGAAACTGAATTGTTTATCCAGTAATTCATCTTCACATTCCTGATACCATGGATG
Organism: Balneolaceae bacterium; assembly: GCA_050329675.1. Classification (GTDB taxonomy): domain Bacteria; phylum Bacteroidota; class Rhodothermia; order Balneolales; family Balneolaceae; genus CAYVBJ01. The sequence continues at coordinate 1,610 of JBHJOO010000434.1, read as the reverse complement.
AGGAATCAGGCTGTCAGGATTCGGACAAACTACCTGACATTGAGGCTCCTCAAAAATTCCCTTGCATTCAGTACACTTGTCCGGAACTATGAAATAATATTTTTCCGATAAAGGATCTATCCTCTCATTTGCCTGAACAAGTATATGATTCATAAGTTTTAAATCACCTTTTAATCCTGTTCCCTCCTCCATCGTCCATGTGCTCCCGGGTTTATAAATTGCATTATTAGGGCATTCCAGTGCGCAATAACCACAGTTAATGCAATCGTCAGTTATTATAAGTGCCATGATATCCTCCTCTATGGAATTAATAAAAAGCTGTTACATATTTCGTTTCTTTAAATGAATATTTTAATTAAGATATTTAGATAGAAAACTCTAATTTAATGTACTAAAAAACATTCGCTGTTACAACTTACTTCCTGAACTTTTTATATCAGAATTGACTTAACAGTAGCATCGATCACAAATTTCTTTTAACCTGTTTGCTCAGACTAACAATACTATCACCGGTTTTAATATCTTCGGTTAGTTCCCTGAGTGTTTTCTCCTGAAATAAACTCCGTACTTTTTCTCTCACTTTTTTAAAATCGTGATGAATTGGACAAGGATTGGAGTCATTACATTTTTTGAAACCAATACCACATTGGGTGAATACATCCAGGCCATCAATTGCTTCTATGATTTCAATCAATGTTATTTTATCAGAAGGCCGGTTTAACCTGAAACCACCTGTCGGCCCTTTCATGGAAATTAGTAACTTATTCTTTACCAGTAATTGAAGAATTTTGCTCAAAAAATGTTTGGGGATACCCTGCTCATGGGCAATTTGTTTTAAATCTACATTTTTGTCTTCTGAAGAATGTAAAGCAATGTATAGCATTGCCTGAAGAGCATAATGACACGATGTTGAAAACATAAAAAAATTAACTTGTTTAACGAGTTCCTATTTCATTTATCTATATCTAAAACTCCAAAATATAAATACAAAATATTCAATGCACCAGTTCTGAAGGCCTGAAATATACGTAAACACAAATATATATCATATTCCGTTCATCTTGATGAGCTCTCAAAAACGGATTCACGGAATAACCGGGCTACAGTTTTTCAAGTACTACCGCTTTGACTTCCCCGGCAAGTTCCGTACAATGCTTTACTATATTCACATCATCACAGAAATAGACTTTTTCATCATTTAATACATTGCAGTTTTTACAATGAATGTCACTAAAATCTACTTCTTTCAGTTGGTCATCATATTTTCTGCAATAGGTAATTAACTCTTCCAGTGTTGGTGAATCACCCAATTCAGCCCCCTTATGCTCCCGCTTGTAAAGGATCGACAGACAGCTTAAATAATGGTAAAGTGCTTTCCTTGCAGAAACACATGCAGAGTAGTTAACTACATCCCGGGATGGCCTGAGAAGTTCCTTCAGGGCTTTTTCCAGTTCTGCATCAGCCTGTTCATAATATTGATCCAAGTTTTTATCATCCATACTCTTAAGATTTCGTTTTCGTTGATTTTATCAGTATCACATCTCTTTAACCTCCAAACATTACAATTGAACTCCTGGCAAACTCAATTAGCGGTTCAAAATAAATTCCAA
>JBHJOO010000125.1:0-5099 GCA_050329675.1 Balneolaceae bacterium | reverse complement strand
TACGTCCTCTCTACATATCCAAAAAGGGAAAGTGGTATACCGGTGATTACCTCATGAACCTGGAACATTATCAGGATCTTGATAAAATTGAAAAAAACGGAACACCCTGTACGTTCGCCTGGAATGATTTGGGGCAGCCGGTCTTGCATGAGCTGAGTCAATCGTGGTTTTCAAAACCCAATCAAATCCCTGTCTATGCCATTTTAACTGCTTTTCACGGCTCGGATGGAGAAAATGGCTCTTTTCAGGGAATTTGTGAGTCGTTTAATATTCCATACACCGGCAGTGGTGTGTTAGGTTCAGCACTTGGCATGGATAAAGTTACTGCTAAAACGGTTTGTAAAGCCAAAGGAATTCCGGTTGTTGAGGATGTTCATTTTTTTGAAAAAGAGTGGATCGAAAAACGGGAACAAATTCTGTTGGAAATATCAAAATTTTCCTGGCCCGTGGTGGTAAAACCTGTTCATCTTGGAAGCAGCATCGGGGTAACAGTTACGAAAAACAGAAATGAACTGGTTGATGCCATAGAACTTGCTTTTCGTTATGATGAGCATGTTTTGGTGGAAAAAGCTATTCAGCCGCTCACTGAGATCAATTGTTCCGTTTTGGGCACGCCGGAAAACAACCGTGCAAGCGTTTGTGAACGCCCGCTTGGCAAAAGTGAACTGCTCTCTTTTGAAGACAAATATATGAGTGACGGGGAATCCGGTAAAGGCATGGCCTCGGCAGACAGAATTATCCCGGCGGATATCAGTGAAAAACTGACCGGTGATATTCAGGCCACTGCGAAAGAGGTATTCAGAACTTTCCGGGCATCGGGCCTTGCCAGGCTCGATTTTTTAGTAAATAGTGATACAAATGAATTCTTTTTTAACGAAATTAATACAATACCGGGTTCCTTCTCTTTTTATCTGTGGGAAAAATCGGAGACCGGTTTTACAGAACTGCTTCTTGAACTTTTGGATTTAGCTGTCGGAAAATACGAAAAAAAGAGAGGCAGGATTCAAAGTTATGAAACAAACTTATTGAGCCAAAAAGCTGTTAAAGGTTTAAAAGGAAGCAAAGCAATCAATGATACTACGTAATATAAAAGCCGTCCCGAATCTGTTATTTATTTCATTTATTTCGTTCGTACTGTTTAGCAGTTGCAGCAGCTCGGATGTGACAGTAGTCGAAGATCGCCCCCAGCGGGGTGAACAGGCAGAAAGAGAGGCCCCGCCTGCTGAAGAAGATCCACAGGCAGTTGATTTCCGGGATTTCAGAATCGGTATTGTTGGCAAAATGCAAAACCTCGATCCGCTTTTTGCAGAAAATATTGCAACACTTAATGCTATTTCTCTGATTTACGAAGGCCTTTTTAAGCTTGACGAAAGTGGTGAACCTGTACCGGTTCTCGTTTCCGATTTTGAAATCAGTGATGACAGCCTCACCTACACATTCCGGATTCGAAATAATGTCTTTTTCCACGATAGTGAAGCATTCAGTGCAGGTATTGGCCGAAGGCTGGTATCATCTGATGTAAAGTATGCTTTTGAAAGAACGGCTCACATGGCCGTTCCGCCTGTTGCTTCCCGTCTTTTTATGAATATTGAAGGATATGAACTTTATTACAATGAACAGAGATATCTATACGACTCATCGCTGCGAATTTTAAAAGGCGTTACCGGCATCCATACGCCTGATAATCAAACCGTTGTTATTTCATTGCGTGAGCCCGATTCCGATTTTCTTCACAAATTGTCATCTCCCTATGCAGTTATTTACCCGGGCGAAGCTGTTCGCAGCGAACAGGTTGTTTTTGCAAAAAATCCGGTTGGAACCGGAAAATATACCTTTAACCGGTTTACAGGTGAGGATGATATTGTATTAACGTACAATCAAAAACACTGGGCAGAAGATGTCTCCTTCAGAGACCGGTTTAACAGAATTGATATCAAAACCTATGAAACAGAAGGAAAGTTATTTCAGGAATTTGCCCGTAAGGAAGTGGACCTGATTTCTGATCCGGGAATCGAAACGCGAAAACAGATACTCAATTCGGCAGGAAGTTTAATAACTGCCTATCAGGATATTTACAAACTAATCCATAATACCGGTACACGAAAAGGATATCTGGCCTTTAATCCAACATTTGATGGAGATATTCAACCCCTTTTGCGTGCTATTCAGGCCTCTGAAAATGTATATGAGAAAATTGAGATTTTTGGGTTACAAACCCTGGTGAGTAACCGGATGCCGGAACTACAAAACAATGGTGAACTGCCCGGATCCTATCTTACACCATTTACAGAGAATCCTTATATCCGGAAAATACTTTTAGATTTGTCAAGGAATTTAATCGAGCCACAATCAAATATTCGTTTAATGGATGTACGGATTCCGAACTCTTTTACAGCATTAAAGTTTTTGGAAATGGACCATTTTCACTATGAAAGAGTTACAGATTTGCCGGAAAAAGTATGGTTTGAATATACTTTGGATACATTTTCGCTTGCCCATAATTACGTTACCGGAATCAAATCAAATGGTGTTGCGTGGTGGACAGACTTATCGTCTATTCGCCTGGATGATAAACAGCGGGCCGGTTTATGACGATTGCAATTATTGCTAACCCTGAAAAATATGCCGTTCTGGATCCTCTTCAAACTCTATTGAAGCATTGCAAGCGGCAGCAGATAAAAGTTATAATTTCAAAAGAATTAAATAAATTTATCAACAGTACGGATAAACAATATGTGGCTGTATCCGGGACTGAGAAAAGTGCTATTGATCAGGCGGATATTGTGATAGCTGTAGGTGGTGATGGTACCATGCTATATACCGCCCGAATTGTAAATCACAGTAATAAACCGATTTTAGGTATAAACTGCGGCCGGCTGGGTTTTATGGCAAATATACCGCAGAAGTCAATTGGTGAAGCCATGGAGGCCCTGGCTAATAATGATTATATCATAGATGAACGTTTTATGCTGCAAGGCAAAACCAGTACCGGTGATGTCTACTTTGCCTTGAATGAAATGCTTTTCACAAAAAAGGATACGGCTTCACTGATCACTCTCACCGCGGAATACAACGGAAAATTTATTAATCAGTATTGGTGTGACGGTTTGATTGTATCGACTCCAACCGGTTCCACTGCCTATAATTTATCAGCGGGCGGGCCAATTGTGATTCCCGATACACCCGTAATGATCCTTACACCGATCAGTCCGCATACATTAACTACCCGGCCGCTTGTACTACCGGCAAATCAAACATTAACCCTGAAGGTTAGTGACGATCCAAGGCATATTCTTTTTTCTTACGATGGCCATATCTTGAATTTGAAAGAAGCTATCAGTGTAGATATAAGGCAAGCTGATTTTACTATTCAGCTTATTCAGCTCCCGGAATATGACTATTTTAAAACACTGAGAACAAAATTGATGTGGGGGTTGGATCACCGGCAAAAACCGGAATGATTTTGTATTTTATCTAAATATGGTAAAGAGAAGACTTTTGTGTTTCATCGGTTGAATTAACCGGTGCTTAAATAGACTAATAACCAATTAAAATCAAACAATTAAGATTATGAAAATTACAGTAGTAGGAGCAGGCGGAAATGTTGGCTCTACAGTAGCACTTACGATTGCACAACGAGATTTCGCTAAAGAAGTGGTAATGGTAGATATTGAAATAAAAAAAGAAGATAAATCATTTTATCCTTCCAAAGGCCGGGCACTTGATCAGTGGCAAACCGCTCCGATTCTCGGATTTGATACAAAGCTGACGGGAACCACAGACTATGAAGATACCCGGGATTCTGATGTATGTGTAATTACAGCGGGTGTGCCCCGAAAACCTGGAATGAGCCGCGACGACCTGTTGGAAATCAATTCCGGAATTGTCGGGGAAGTTACCCGAAAGCTTGTGGAAAAATCTCCCGGAACCATTCTTATAGTTGTGTCCAATCCTCTTGATGTGATGACATATGTAGCCTATACCGAAAGTAAACTGGACAAAAACAGAGTTATGGGTATGGCCGGAATATTGGATACAGCGCGTTACCGTGCTTTTCTTGCAGAAGAACTGAACGTTTCGCCAAAAGATATTCAGGCACTATTAATGGGCGGGCATGGCGACACAATGGTGCCTTTGCCAAGATATACCACTGTGGCCGGTATACCCGTTACCCAGCTAATCAGTAACGAAAAACTCGAGGCCATCGTTGAACGGACTAAAACAGGAGGCGGTGAACTCGTTGGGCTAATGGGAACCTCGGCATGGTATGCCCCCGGTGCTGCAGCTGCCCAAATGGTAGAAGCTATCGCACTGGATCAAAACCGAATTTTTCCATGTGCCGTACTTCTTGAAGGCGAGTATGGTATTCATGACCTGTTTCTGGGAGTACCCGTTAAATTGGGGCATGGCGGTGTTAAGGAAATAATTGAGGTTGATTTAAACAAAGAAGAACAAGATCTTTTAATTAATTCCGAGAAACACGTCCGTGAAGTTCTGGACGGTTTCAAAGAATTAATGAAAAAGTAAAACAAACCGTAACAAGTAAACAACGAAGACAAGACTCTTCACTACTTGCATATAACCCGGCAGATTTTAATAATCTGCCGGGTTTTCATTTTAAAGAAACTCTTGTTATGGCAATGATAATATGGCGGGAAGCAAAAATTCGCTTAGAGTGTTATCACTTTGTGATGCATTGTGAAAAGAGCCTTTCTATTATTTCTATATGGTTTAATGCGGAAATAATTTATCCTTCACGTAAACAGGATATGCTTTTTAAAATGATATAAAGTTTGAACTTCTATTGCTTATTTATATAAACAAATAGCATCGTTCTTTTACATTCAAGACGTAATATTTACAATTTGTTGAGAGTTTATAACTCTGTAAATATTATTTTTCGCCGATACTAAACACACAAATAATATTAGCATATAAAGTTACAACCCATCAAAATCATAAAACTAAAATATTGTTGCCTTTTCCTTATAGGCATGCTTATTTCGGAATCCCGGCTCATGGCTCAGGACAGGCATGAAGTTACCGGAGTCGTTCGTGACATTGAAACAGGGCTGACTATGCCAGGGGCGAATATTTGG
>JBHJOO010000019.1:0-4665 GCA_050329675.1 Balneolaceae bacterium | reverse complement strand
GGAACCCTGGCTGCATGAAGGAAGCGCCGAAGCGTTTAGCTGGCTTACCCTTTATGAAAACGGCATCATCCGTAAATCAGAATTGATAAACAGAACCGAAAGTTCTCTGAACCGGTGCCTGGCCGCTTTGAGAGGACGCTCCGTAAGCCAGATTATGTCCGCTTCGGAGGGGCCTTATCTATGCGGAGCTTTCATGAATATGGCCATCGACGCCGGGCTGCGCGACCGTGGCGGCCTGTTTGGATTATGGCAATCCATCTTTGAGGATGCCAAATCAGGCAGCGGATACTATGACGAAGAGATGTTCTTCCGTCACCTCGATGAAATCTCCGGAAACCGGCAGCTTTCAGATTTTTTACAGAAACTGCTTCATGAAAATAAGACTGATATGTGGAAGGATGTATCAGAAAAACTGGACCGTATCGGAGCCGAAATATCAACCGGTCCCGGAACCGGAGCCGATATCCTTCCTCTGATTCAAACCGTTACGGTTGCCCTGATGGAAAAAGATTGTGAGGGGAGATTCAGCGTATCCCGCGCAGATCCGGGCTTTCTGATCCACGGCATGCCCGGTTGTAAAAATCTGCCCGCGGATGAGTTTGTTCTTACCGGCTTTAACGGATACGATCTGCTTGATGAACCCTCAAAATCGTACGGATCGCTTCTGAATTCCTGTGAAGAACACGAGACGGTTGTCCTTGACAGCAGAGAAGCCGGAGAATCTTATACTCTTGGCTGCCCGGATCATCTGTCCCCTTATCTGCAAATTACATCTTGGCCTTAAAACCAGCATGAAGAACAATCACCCAAAACAGCAAACTGAATTATGAGCCTTTTGACGCTCCGGCCTTCGGAACCGGATGATCTTGACTTCATTATTGCAGCTGAGCAGCACCCGGATAATCGATCATGGATTATACCTTATAGCCGGGATCAGCACCTTCAGGTAATGCGGAATAATGATATTCTTCATGCAGTTCTTGAACAGAAAACGGATGGAGATGTCGGATTTATCATGCTGGCAGGGCTGAATGATCCAAACGACAGCCTTGAATTTCGCCGGATTGTGATTACCGAAAAACGAAAGGGATACGGAAGAGCAGCATTGAAACAGGTTCAGCAACTTGCGTTTGAAGAGAAGAACGTTCACCGGCTCTGGCTGGATGTAAAGGTTGAAAACCGGCGGGCGAGATCACTCTATAAATCGGAAGGGTTTACCGAAGATGGTCTTTTGCGAGAGAGCCTCAAAACCGGAAACGGCTACGAATCCCTTGTAATCATGTCGATGCTCAGGCATGAATACTTTGAAACTAATGACCATAAACCAAATCAGCTATAAAGCTCTATGAACAAAGAAAAAGTCCGGGCACTCATCCATTCCTACATCAGAGCGTACAATGCGTTTGATATAGATGGGATGATGGAGTTGTTACATCCCGGTATCGAATTCAAAAATTATTCGGTCGGGAAGGTAAATGCCGAAGCGTACGGCCTTGCAGAGTTCCGTGCCCTGGCGGAGCAGGCAAAACAGCTCTTTTCCTCCCGGACGCAAACGTTAACCGATTTGCGGTTTGAAAAAGACAAAGCTATTGCAGAGATCGATTACCATGGGGTACTGGCTGTGGATCTTCCAAACGGCCTGAAAGCCGGTGAAGAAATTCAGCTAACAGGCCGGTCGGAGTTTCAGTTTAAAGAAGGAAAAATTTCAATGATCACCGATTACAGTTAAAAAAACGATTATGATGAACACGATTATACGCAAAGAAGAAGACCGCGACAGAACGAATATTTATGAACTAAACAAACAGGCATTTGGGTCAGTCGGGGAAGCTGATCTGATAAACCGGCTTCGGGCCAATGCCAGCCCAATTGTATCACTCGTTGCGGAAAGTGACGGAGAAGTGATCGGCCACATTGTTTTTACCCCGGTAAAAATCGATGGATTTCCGGAGCTGAACCTTATGGGCCTCGCCCCCATGGCAGTGGCACCAAAGGTTCAAAAAAGCGGGGTCGGATACGCACTCATACATGCCGGGCTACGTGCATGCAGAGAGCTTGAAACAGGAGCTGTTGTAGTGCTTGGCCATATCGATTACTACCCGAAATTTGGATTCCGGCCGGCTCACCAATTCAACTGCTCCTGTGAATTTGACGTACCGAAGGAGGCTTTTATGATCCAGGAGTTGAAACCCGGATACCTGCAAGACGCATCCGGTATCATCAGATACCATCCGGAATTTCACCATGAATAGTTATTATAAAAAGCGGCAACACACAATAATCCCACCAGGATGACACATCTTATCAAAAAATTAATCGATCACATGTACTGGGCAAATAACCGGACATGGAATGCCCTGCAGCAAACTCCTGACCCAAAAGGCATTCAACTCTTTTCGCACATCGTTACGGCAGAAGATATCTATTTTGAACGAATGTTGGGCAATGACCCGTGGCCGCAGGATTTTTGGCCGGAGTTATCCCTTGAGGAGTGCAACAGGTTGATGAAAGAAAACTTTAAGAAATATCATCGCTTTTTGATTACTTCGCCTGACGAGGGCCTCCATCAGAAAGTCCGCTATCGAAATACGAAAGGAGACGTTCATCATTCATCACCGGCAGATATGATGGTCCACCTCTCCCTGCACGGCGAACATCACCGTACACAAATTACGCAGATCATTCGTAACCGGGGCGGAAATCCCCCTTTAACAGATTATATTGCGTTTACCCGCGGAAATAATCAATAAACTCATCCAGCTAATACAAAACCAAATGCACATAACAGACAGAAAATTCAACCGGTTCTTGCCCGGGAATATCCTTATATCTTTTGTCATTTTATTTATCCTGTCATGCTCTCTTTCCAATACGCCGGATGAAATCCAGGTTTTACAAGGAGCTTTGCTATTCGACGGAACCGGTAACCTGCCGGCACAGTTTGCTGTGGGACTGCCATCTATTTTGATTGCAATTTTTGGAGGGTTACTCATCCACACGCGGGTTCCAAAGATTCTTGCTGCGCTTGTCTCGGGCAGGCTATAAAACCAAACACAATAATTATCATTTATGAAAAAGATCATTATAGTTTTCACCTTTTTACTACTGCTTCTTTATGGGCTTTGGGAGCTGCATAAGTCTCGAAATTATCAGGTGTTTGGTCAGCTTGTTTCCAGTTTTGACACCCAGGAACTGGTGATTGCATTAACTTTTGACGATGGTCCATCTGCGCTATATACAGATAGTGTACTTGCAATACTTCGCGAACACGGTGTAAAAGCAACATTTTTTGTAACAGGTTCCGAAACTGATACAAATCTGACTTTTGCCAAAAAAATTGTTGAAGATGGTCATGAATTAGGAAACCATTCATATTCTCATTTTCGAATGGTGCTAAAATCACCTAAAACTATTAGAAATGAAATTGAACGTACTGACCTGGCAATACGAAGTGCAGGATACAACGGACCGATTAACTTCCGTCCACCCTTTGGGAAAAAATTATTTTTATTACCATGGTATTTATCTAAGCATGATCGAACCACGATAATGTGGGATTTAGAGCCTGAATCATATTCTGAAATAGCAATATCATCTGATAAAATCGTCTCTTATGTGATAGAAAATGTTAAACCCGGTTCAATTTTGCTCCTTCATGTAATGTATGCCAGTGGTGAGGAATCCAGAAAAGCACTTCCCCTCATAATTGATCAATTACAAAAAATAGGATATCAATTTAAAACAGTTTCCGAGCTTCTTAATAAAAATTTATGATTTTAATTCTGCAAAGTTTGTGAATACATATTCAAGTATTTTCATTACCTTTTTTTGCTTTTACGCAAGTCCGTTCGCCGGCCTTAATCTCAAATAACCTGTTCTTGCTGTGCATTTTCATAAATCTATACTACTTTTATTACTATTCATCTCTCCTTCTTCACTTCTTGCACAAAGCAATAGCCCTGTGCAAGCCATTCCGGAACCTTCGTGTCCCATTTGTGCCGAATGGAACGCACCACAGCATCCCTTTCAGATTTATGGCAATACCTACTATGTAGGCCCGCGCGGACTGGCCGCTATTTTAGTAACCTCGGTTGAAGGACACGTACTGATCGACGGTGGCCTGCCTGAATCAGCCCCGCTGATCGCGGATAACATCCGTGCACTGGATTTTCGTGTAGATGACATACGCATGATTCTCAACTCACACGCGCACTTCGACCACGCCGGCGGTATTGCTTCTCTGCAACGTATTACCGGAGCCGAGGTCGCTGCAAGCCCGGCCAGCCGGAGCATTCTCCTTCGGGGAGAGTCTGGCCCGGATGACCCCCAGTTCGGTGAACTGCCTTCATTCCCGGCTGCGGAAAACGTACGCGAGCTCACTAACGGCGAGATTATCAGGGTGGGCCCGCTCGAACTGACAGCACATTTTACTCCCGGACACACACCGGGAGGAACAACCTGGAGCTGGCAATCGTGCGAAGAAGACCGCTGCCTTAACCTGGTTTATGCAGATAGCCAGACTCCCGCATCTGCCGGTGGATTCAAATTTACACGCAATGATTTCTACCCCTCTGTAATTGCCGATTTAAGACGCGGACATGAGATTCTGGAGAGCCTTTCGTGTGATATCCTCGTAACGACTCATCCCGGCGCATCGCGTCTGTG
>JBHJOO010000412.1:0-3730 GCA_050329675.1 Balneolaceae bacterium | reverse complement strand
GCGGAAGGAGTCCCGGCATCTTTTCGCCGGGCGACTGTAGCGAAGCTCATTTTTTGTACGCGTTAGTGCTCCAATCAAATACTGCCCCCTGAAATTCTGATTTTTCACTTTTCACTACTCGCTCCCTTTTTATTACCATGAGAATCACGGAAATGGCCTGAACAAATCATGAGACATAGTCAGGAAGAGTCCCTTGAGTTTTCGCACAAAGTTGCAAAGAAAAAACCAACTTATTGCGCTCTTTGCGAAAAACTTTGCAATCTCGGCGTGAAACCCGTACGAAAAAGTCCCAGTCGTTTGTTTCACGCGAAGTGCGCGAAGGGAGAGGCTCGCGAAGGCCACAAAAAACGCTACACTCAACCCTGGCAGAGTCATTCACTTGCCCTTTTTCAAATCTCTACCGATATATCTGGGGTGTTTTTGAGTGTCTGGTAAACCACACAATATCGCTCAGTTAGCTTGAGCAGGGTAGCGATCTGCTCTTCATCTGCATCCGTATCAATATCAAAGCGAAGTTTAATGGACTTAAAGCCAACCAGTGCTTCTTTTGATACACCAAGTGTTCCACGAAAATCCAGGAGCCCTTCTGTATAAACCTTGCCTTTTTTGATCTCAATTCCAATGGCTGTGGCAACTGCATTCATGGTAACACCGGCACAGGCGGCAAGAGCTTCAAGCAGCATAACTCCGGAACAGGCAGCCATACCGTCACCACCGGTGGCCGGATGAAGGCCGGCCGAAACCATTGCCTTTCCGGTCTGTACTTTACATGTTACATTCTCGCCAAGTACAGCTTCTGCTTTTAAAGTAATTAATGCTGCATCAGCAGACTCTTTATACTTTTGTTTTAAAGGTGCTTGTAATTCTCGTAATTTTTCAGAGTTCATTGAATAAAAATTTATAGTGTTTGAAATTTGAATCAAATTTACTAATTATAGGCTTTTCATTTTCACTTTGAGCGAATGATAAACATGTAATATTTTAAACTATAACTCAATTTAGAAGAAATGAAATAGAGTATAAAATGATTGCGTTAATTTTGTAATAACTTTTTTTAACAAGAAAGTGTAAAATTCACTCATAAACATTTTTATTTTTGGCCGGTAGTGATTAGACTACAGATCTTATTTTAAATATTATCATATCATAAAGAATGAACCTGAATATCAGATCTAAAAAAGAAAATACTTACGATGCTATTGTTGTGGGTACCGGAATAAGTGGCGGCTGGGCTGCTAAGGAACTTTGTGAAAAAGGGTTAAATACCCTTGTTCTTGAACGCGGACGCGATGTTAAACACGTGGAAGATTATCCTACCATGTTCAAAGAGTCCTGGGAACTACCCTATGCTGATCGTGTACCTGCTGAGGAGATGAAGCACTATGAAAAGCAAAGCCGGACGGGTTATACCATCCGTCAATCAACCAAACACTGGTGGATTAAAGATACGGATCAGCCATACCAGGAGGTGAAACGATTCGACTGGATCAGGGGATATCACGTTGGCGGGCGTTCACTTTTATGGGGAAGACAAAGCTATCGTTTAAGTGAAATGGATTTTGAAGCCAATGCCAAAGAAGGAGTTGCCGTAGACTGGCCTATCAGGTACAGGGATATTGAAAAATGGTATGATTATGTTGAATCATTTGCTGGTATCAGTGGCCGGCCGGAAGGGCTGCCACAGCTTCCGGATGGAAAATTTCTGCCGCCCATGGAATTGAATTGTGTAGAAAAGCATTTGCGTGATTCGATGAAAGATGAATTTAACGGGCGTGTTTTAACGATTGGCAGAGCGGCAAATCTCACGCAGCCACACGAAGGCAGAGGAATGTGTATGTTTAGAAACCGGTGCATGAGAGGTTGCCCCTATGGCGGATATTTCAGCAGTAACGCCTCAACACTTCCGGCAGCCGCACAAACCGGAAATATGACGCTGAGGCCTCACTCCATTGTCGACTCCGTTATTTATGATAATGAAAAAGGGAAGGCAACAGGAGTAAAGATCATCGATGCTGAAAGCGGTGAAATGGTTGAATATTATGCCAATATCATCTTTTTAAATGCATCCTGTGTCAATACTACACTCATAATGCTGAATTCCATATCAGACCGGTTTCCAAACGGACTTGGCAACGATTCGGGTCAGCTGGGACGGAATATGATGGACCACCATTTCAGAGTAGGAGCTAATGGGGTTTATGATGGTTTTAATGACAGATATTATATAGGCCGGCGCCCAAATGGTATCTATATCCCAAGGTATCGTAATATCGGATCGGACAAAAGAGATTACCTGCGCGGATTTGGCTATCAGGGTAGTGCAAGCAGGGAGGGCTGGTCGAGAGGGGTTCGTGAACTGGCTATTGGCTCAGAGCTAAAAGGAATTATCTCTGAACCCGGCCAATGGACCATGGGAATTACTGCCTTTGGTGAGTGTCTGCCATATGAAGAAAATCGCATGTGGCTCGATCATGACAAAACCGATAAATGGGGACAGCCCACCGTTGTTTTTGATTGCGACTTCAAAGAGAATGAGATGAAGATGCGTGTGGATATGATGAACGATGCGGTTGAAATGCTGGATGCAGCCGGATTTAAAAATATCAGAACATTTGATGATATCGGTGGTATGGGCCTTGGTATCCATGAAATGGGGACCGCTCGTATGGGCCATGACCCGAAAACATCGGTATTGAATAAATGGAACCAGGTGCATTCAGCGCCGAATGTATTTGTGACAGATGGAGCTTGTATGACTTCTTCAGCTGCTCAAAACCCGTCACTCACATACATGGCTTTAACCGCAAGAGCAGCTGACTATGCTGTGAATGAACTAAACAAAGGAAACCTCTAATTAATTTGATTATGGATCGCAAGGAAGCAATTAAACGGACAGCATTGGTAATGGGCGGGGCTATTTTTGCTCCAAATATTCTGGGCATACTCAAAGGCTGTACTGCCACCCCGGGTGTGGACTGGAAGCCTGTCTTTTTTTCGAATGCTCAGGCAAGGCTTGTCTCGGAACTGGCTGAGACTATTTTACCAGAGGATGAACATCCTGGAGCCAGGGAACTGGGTGTTCCTGCATTTATCGAATCGATGGTTGCTGAAATTTATGATAAAGACAATCGCGATCGTTTTGTACAGGGTATTGAATCGTTTAATAACAGTGCAAGACAGATGTACAATTCTGATTTTGCCGACTGCACGCCGGAGCAAAAATTTGAACTGGCAGATCGTTTTAACCGTGAGGCACTGACCGAAGAGCATTCGAACAGGCCATTTTTTCTGGCAATGAAGGAACTGACGATACTTGGTTATTTTACCTCTGAAACCGGAGCCACAAAAGTTATCAAACACAATCCTGTTCCAGGAGTTTATGAAGGGTGTATTCCATATGAAGAAGTTGGTAAGGTTTGGGCAGAATAGATAAAAAGTAATTACACCAACAGCCCATCATTGCAATCATTTGATTTTTGATTAAAAATTCTTACACCTGCTGATTATGCATGCAATAGACTGGATTGTAGTTTCAGTATATGCAGTTGCACTCATTGCGCTCAGTTACTATTTAAGTAAAGGACAGAACGATACCCAGGATTACTATCTGGCAGGTAAAAGTTTTAGATGGTGGCAAATCGGGCTGTCAACCATGGCCACTCAATTAAGTGCAATCAGTTTTATCTCCGCACCCGCTTTTGTCGGATACAGAGAGGGCGGCGGCCTTCAA
>JBHJOO010000008.1:0-2833 GCA_050329675.1 Balneolaceae bacterium | reverse complement strand
CCTGACAGTAAAAAGTTAGACAAGGACAAATGAATGAGTTTGTCGCGGTCAGCATTTAATTGTCAAAATGTCTGCATGACTCAGCTTTTCACTCAACCTGCCCCAGGCACCTCAAAATAAAAACATGCCAATTCTCTTTAACTTCTGTTGCAATCAAAAACTTTTCCCCTTATTTTAAGCAACTAATCAAATTTGCAATTTTTACCAATATTAAAGAGAAACTCGTGAACACGATTTCAAACAAAACATTTTCGGCCAAACCGGCTGATATCAAAAAAAAATGGCTCCTTCTTGACGCAGAAGATGTACCACTCGGCCGGTTGAGCAGTAAAGTGGCATCACTTCTAAGAGGAAAACACAAACCGGAATTTACACCTCACATGGATATGGGTGATCATGTTATTGTAATAAATGCCGAAAAAGTTGCCCTGACCGGTAAAAAAATGACTGACAAACTCTACTTCAGTCATTCCGGATATACAGGTTCTGAAAAATTTACACCGGCTAATGAATTACTTGCAAAAGATCCCACATCACTTGTTATGAGAGCTGTTAAAGGGATGCTTCCAAAAAATAAATTGGGACGTAAAATGCTGACAAATCTGCGTGTATATGCAGGTCCGGTGCATTCACAAACAGCCCAGCAACCTGAAAAGATTGAACTCTGATTTTTATGCCAAAAGCAAATTATATAGGACGAAGAAAAACATCAACCGCAAGGCTTTATATTCAGTCTGGCAAGGGTGAGTTTTTAGTAAACGGAAAGCCGGTTGATGAGTATTTTGATACCCAGGCTAAAATCAATGTGGCACAGTTTCCCCTTGAAGTAACAGAAAAAACGGGTGACTACGACATTAAAGTAACGGTACGCGGCGGCGGCATCACTGGCCAGGCCGGTGCTATTCAGCTGGCGCTTGCACGTGCTCTTGATGACCTGAATGAAGATGTTCATGACGTACTTAAAAAAAATCATCTGCTCACACGCGATGACCGTATGGTTGAACGGAAAAAATATGGTCAGCCCAAAGCAAGAAAAAAGTTCCAGTTTTCAAAACGATAGATCGGTTTGTGTGTTGCGTTAAGGTGGTAAATTTAAATCTGCAATCCGCAACTCATAATCCAGATATAAGCTTTTTAATCACACATACTCAGCGACCCTGTGCCGGGTGTCCCGACAACTTGTTGCCGGGATTGGCATTCGGTAGTGACCTGTGTAGAGGATAAACTCAAATACATACTTAAATTTTTATGATAAAACCCGCATCAGTAGAAGAACTGCTAAAATCAGGTGCCCATTTTGGCCACCTTACCCGCCGCTGGAATCCGAAAATGAACGAATTCATTTTCATGCAGCGAAATGGTATTCACATCATTGACCTCAAAAAAACACACAAATATCTTGAAGAGGCACTCGAAGAGGTTTCCAACCTTGCCCGGGCCGGTAAGACCATTCTTTTTGTCGGTACCAAAAAGCAGGCACAGGAAATAGTGAAAACCGAAGCTATCCGCTCTGGTATGCCTTACATTGTTCACAGATGGCTGGGCGGTATGCTTACCAATTTTAGTACGGTACGTAAAAGCATTTCCCGTATGGAAGAAATTGAACGAATGAAAAAAGATGGAACGTTCGATGAACTGACCAAAAAAGAGGGCCTGATGCTCGACCGGGAACGTGAAAAACTTGAATTGACTCTTGGCGGAATTGCCAACATGAACAGATTGCCAGGGGCTATTTTTGTAGTTGATACGATTAAGGAACATATCGCTGTAAATGAAGCTGTGAAATTAAACATCCCAATTATTGCTTTGGTTGATACAAACAGTGATCCGGATATTCCGGATTATATCATTCCCTGCAATGACGATTCGGCCAGAACCATTCAGTTAATTACCGGACAGATAGCCGATGCCATTATTGAAGGTAATGCAGAACGTGAGGCGATTAAAGAAGAAGAACTTCTTGAACAGGCTGTTGAAGAAGCAAGAAAAGAAGAGCCGGTTGAAGAAGCCGATGTTGAGGATACGAAAACCAGGCGCAGGAAAAGGAAAAGAAAATCATCACCTGGCGGCCAGGAACAGGAAACAAAGGAAGCTGTATCAACTGACAAAGAAGAATAGGTTGAAATCAAAAATTTAATAGAAATTGAATAAGGATTGACGACAATGAGTATTAGTGCGAAAGATGTAAAGGAGCTGCGTGAGAAAACAGGCGCTGGCATGATGGATTGCAAGAAAGCTCTTACTGAAGCGGATGGGGATATGGAAAAAGCCATCGAGATCTTGCGAAAAAAAGGCCAGAAAGTGTCCGAAAAAAGAGCAGACAGGGAAGCAAACCAGGGGCTGATTTTAACACGAATCAGCATGGATGGCAAAAAAGCCGCTGCTATTGAAATCAATTGTGAAACAGATTTTGTCGCCCGGAATGATGATTTCCAGAATCAGGCAAACTCGTTTCTTAATGTTGCTTTTGAAAACAAGATCGGATCACGATCTGAACTGCTTAAAGCCAAATTAGACGGGCTTACTATTGAAGACCATTTGAAAGATATGGTGGGTAAAATCGGTGAAAAAATTGAGATCAGCCGGGTTATCTATTTGGAAACTTCAGGAAAGATTGTTGATTATATTCATCCCGGTAATCAGCTTGGTGTATTGGTTGAATTTGATGGCGATGTTGATGCGGAAACTGTTGGTAAAGATATTGCCATGCAGATTGCAGCCATGAATCCTGTAGCCCTTAACAAAGACACCGTTCCTCAATCTGTGATCGATAAGGAAATTGAAATCGGTAAAGAGTTGGCACGTCAAGAAGGCAAGCCAGAAGACATGCTTG